>CAZBSU010000001.1:0-16304 GCA_964494745.1 uncultured Planctomycetales bacterium
CCTCGAGATCCGCGGCATTAATCGTGTAGGCCTGCTGGCTGTAGGCGTCGATGTAAAGATCCCCGGCCTCATATTTGTATTCATTGCCTTCTTTACGGCCTTCATAGATCAGCCGGTCCGAACGGCCGTCGCCAATGATCTCCTTGTTAATAATCTGAATTAAATAACCGCCGTTCGGCAAGGCCGAGACACTGGCCTTCTCTTCGCCTTCGGCATCAACGGCCCGGGCCTCAACAAATTCGCCTTCGGCATCGATCTCTTCAATCACCTGCCAATCGTCGTGACCGGCAATCTTATCCTTGGTCTCAACACCGTAACCCACGATCCCCTGGACAGTCATCGGTGTGAAGCCGGCATCGAAGTAATAGATTGTCTCCATCGGCTCGTCTCCGGCATACCCTCTTTCAGCCTGAACCGCGGGCGGTAATTCTCCCGCTGTCTTCCCGGAGTCGATCATCATCATAACCCCGGACACCTCGGTTCCGTCCTTCAATGTCCGCGGCCGGTGATAATACCGCGCGATCTCCTCCCCGTTCAGCGCGTCGATACCGAACCAGCGCGTCACCTCGCCGCCGACATTGCGGCGGATAATGTTGGTGGTGCGGCCGTTGAGATAGACCGGGATATTCCTATTAACCACATCCAA
The DNA here is from genome assembly GCA_964494745.1 of uncultured Planctomycetales bacterium. Taxonomy (GTDB): domain Bacteria; phylum Omnitrophota; class Gorgyraeia; order Zapsychrales; family JANLHA01; genus CAZBSU01. Next base: position 647 of record CAZBSU010000001.1, read on the forward strand.
AGTCCCGATCGGCTCGCCGTCGAAAAACCGGCCGTCGGCGTTCATGTTGAAGATAACGGACTGGCCGCCGCCGTTTTTCACCACCACTTCCGATTCGGTAAAAGTGTCCGCGTCCAGATAAACGGTCGCGACGCGGCCGCCGTATTTCTTGATATTCTCTTTCTCCAGAACGCTGTCGGTCCATTCTTTATCCCGCCCATTTCCCGGATAAAGCCCGTATTTGATGATCTTCTTGGCCTCGGCTTTAACATCCTGGAAATTGGTTTTCAAGTCTTCCGGCGTTATAAAATAAGCCGTGCCGTCATGGCGGGAGACCAAATAATGCGTCCGCTGCAATTCCTCGATCATGGCCTTGCCTTCCTTATTCAGGGATAAGGTCGGATTGATCGTCGGCTCCAGGATCGGATAGAAGTCGGCTATCGGCGTGATGTCCGGATTCAAACCGTAAATAACGCTAAAAGACTCATTTTGCGCAGGAACAGTGCCTTCGGACGGATCGTCGATATATCCGCTTTCATTCCAATCCATATAGAACGGATAGCCTTGCTTGCCGTCTTCCGGTTGGATGATCCGGCCGGTTGGGGTGTATTTCTGCAGCACGTCCTTGATGTGTTCCGCGTGATCCGTCGGCACGTAGAAACGCGTTTTTTCCTCTTCCGGATCGACTTTCCCATTTCTATTCATATCGTTGAAATATTCAATACCTTCGAACGGCGCCCGGTTATGTCTGGACCGCAGCCTGATCGTGACCTCGATCAAATCCCCGTCCTGGTCCTGCAGGGTTGTATAACCTTCGCGGGCATACATCTGATCCAACATGCTGCGCGAATAATACACGCGGGTCAAAAGCGTGTCTTTCTTGAGGTGATGGGCTACAGCCAGATTTTCGGGCTTGATATCATCTTTTTGGGCATCCGTGGCTTGGGACGGCACGAACGGCTCCGCGTTTTTGTCCAGATACACCCGTTCTTCTATGTCCGTGCGCTGCGGCCCTATCTCCTCATTCGGATCATACGCCCCAACTTCATGCTCAAGGGCCTTCGGCACCTCAATGGCAACCCAGTCTTTATGTCCCACGGCCTGCGGCCATTGCGCCTCAAAGGTTCTTGACCCGGTCATGGCGTTCTCGGCCGGGATGGCCAGATGGACCATATACTCTTCTGTCCCCGGATAGCGTTCGGTCGATTGGACCCACTGCATGCCAAGCTTATCGCCCATCCTTTCTCGGCCGTCGATCAGCTCGGGCGTCAGATAAATATTACCTTCCCGGACATTAATCTTAGCCGAGACAACGATCTTATCCCGGACGGCTTCGCTCAGGACCTCGTAGCCTTCCTCAGTCAATTCAAGCGGGGCATCCTCAACCTGAATACCGTCAATTTTCATGGTCACGGTCAGGCGGTAATCTTCCTCTTTCGGATTCGCCTTCATCGGCTCGCCGTTGATCGTGCCGTCGTCCAAACGCTCATTCGTCAACTGAGTCTTAAGGAGCTCGACATCCTCCGGCCCGATTCTGAACATCCCGTATTCGGTCGGGATGAATCCCAGGGCATCCTCTTTATAGGCATCTATCTCTGCCTCACCTTTAACGCCGAGTTCGATCACGCCGTTGCTCAAGTCCTGCCCGTCATGGCTGAAATTCCGAGCGATCAACGTGTAAATCTTCTCCATCTCTCCGTCTTCCATCCTTATCTTTCCGGTCCATTCGCCGCTCATCTGGCCGTTGCCGATCTCCCAATCCATCAAGGTGTCCATCATATCTTCGGTCAACGGCACGAACCCGACTCCGCGTTTGATAATATAGCCGTAGCCGTATTCCTCGAACTCGGATGCCGTTGGCAGGTTCAGGCCGAGATCTCTCAGTCGTTTGATCACCGGCTGGCCGCCTTGTTCGCCGGCCTTGACTTCCGTATCCAGGATAGCTTCAACCGTATCGCGGCCGCCCATGTATCCGGCCACCTGGACCATCATCGGGATGCTCGGCTCGACGATGATCGGATAACGGCTGTTGAATTCCTGCCCCAGGCCGAACGCCTTATATTCACCCGGCAGGATCACCAGGGTCTCCGGTTTCACGTGGGCTGTGTGCCAGGCGCCTTTGTACTGGAACCGCACGTCATAGTACGGCCCGTACGGTCCCATGCGCAGCTCAATCCCGGCCCGGACCTTCTCAAACTCGGTCAGGGAATCGATGGTGCGCGCCGTTGAATAGATCTTCCAGCCGTCGGCCTGGCTGTCGATCTCGACGCGGCTTTCTTTCCCGTCAAATTTGAACGCGCCGCCCAGGATCGAGCCTTCCTGCCCGCCGGAACTCAATCTCTGACTTAATTCATACGCGCTCGGGCCGTCGATCACAACATTATCGGTCGTCAATTCGAGGTCCATCGTGATATTATTCAGGAAATCTGAAACGAATTCCTTCGCATCTTCCGGCCGCTCACCCGCCTCTATCTCTTCTTTTTCGACCGTCACGGTCGGTCTGCCGCGCTGGGTCTTCTCGGCTTTGATATCAAAATTATCTCTTTCAGCCTGATTGTAATCGGATTCGATCCCGTTAAATTTATCCTGCGGTTTTTTATTGCCCAAGATGCGACCCAGCAGGACTTCAATCCCGCCGCCGCCTCTGACGCCGTCTTTATTGCCACTGGTACCGAATCCGGCGGTCACGCCCTCACCCAAGCGATGCCTCCCGTCCAGCGTGAAGCTGTCATTGCCGTAAATCCCGTGTTCCCAGCCCAGCGTCAGCTTATCTTTCTCCGTGGCCAGGATCGTCCACCCGGCGCCGTAGGTCTTGATGCCTTCGCGCACCTCGGCGTGAACGCTGAGGCCGCTGCCGTGGCTGATATTAATCCCGGTACGGTTCGCGCCGATGGCCTGCTCGGCCCGGATGACCAGATTGTTAAGGATCTCGTCATATTTCTCCTTCTCAGCTTTGTCGCGTCTGTTCTGCAGTTCCTGCGGATCGCGGACACCCTCGCCTATAGCCTCGTTAACGGCTATGTCACCGGCTTCCTTGGCCCGGGACTTGGCTTTGGTCTCGTTGAACCCGACATGGTATTCGACCCCGGCCCGGCCGTAAACGCTGACCTGATGCGGGAACATATCCATGAATTCGCCTTCCTCAGCCCGGGTGATTCCGCCGGTGAATCTCAAATCCTCGTTCCATTTATGCTCATAATCGGCATTGAAGACATTATATGTATTCGAAAGATGAAGTTTTACCTTCTTGCGGAACAGGACCTCATCGACCAGAGGATCGTAACCTTCTATGGTGGCCTCGCTTTCGCTGCGGGAACCGGCCACGCCGCCGGAGATGCTGAATGTTCCCTTCTTGCCGACATCGATCGCCACCTGACCGGAGATCGCACCGGTCTGGTGATCTTTGTTACCCTTAGCGATACCCACAATACCGCCTTCCCAATCTTCACCCTTGAAGGCCAGGGTATCCACCACCACGAAGGTGCGCTCTTTGACGGTCTCGCCGTCAAGTTCGTCCTCGGCCGCGGAACTGGCGTCGATCTCAAAAGCCGAGTTCTCGATGACCCCGAACCCGAAACGATTCGAGAAATGATCGTCAAGCTCTTTGGAAAGCCTGACCTCGATAAAGGCGTAACGGTTGTCGGACGCGCCCACGCTCTTGGCCTTGACCGTGCCGACCATGAAATTGAAATTATTGCCGGGATCGCTGAAGTAGAAATGCTGATCATTAAGCCGCAGGCCGCTTTCCCGCTCGACATCGGTGACGGTCGTGGAATGCAGCTCGATCGTGGTCTCGCCGTCAAAGGTCACGATCCGGCCGACGGCTTTACCTCTGTAATAATAGGTGTCATCGATGCGGACGATCTCCGGCGGCGAGCGGGACAGGGACATAAAATAAGTTTCGATCGCGTTATAAACTTCCGAGCCCGGGGCAACCTTGACGCCTTGGTCACGCAGGGTTTGATAAATCGAGGCCTTGAGTTTTGCTAGGTCCTCCCTGTTTTGGTTGCCCTGAAGGATCAAGTCATTCAAGGCATCCTCGGCATCGCGGCGATAGCGGTCAAGATCGGCCTTGGCCTGATTGTATTGTTTATTAAGGACAAACTCTCTCTGACTGGCATCCACCAAGCCCAGGATGCCTTCCAAAAGCTCGCGCATCGGATTGGTGTCAATGCCGACCCGGTTGACCACGGTATCCACGGCGTTCAAGGCCAACTCACGCTTCAATTCCAAAATCTTGGACACCTGCGCGGCTTCCTCATCCGTGAAGACATGGACGCCCAGGGCGTTAATATTCTCCATAATCCTTTTTCTTTCGTCATATATATCCCATTCAAGCTCCCGGGCATCCTGTTTGCGCTTCACTATAGTAATCGGCCCTTCTGAGGCAACCAGCCCGCGGGCATCCTCGGTCTGCAGCCTCTCATCAAAAGCGACTTCGCGGGTTAATACCGGCAAATACTCGTTTAGCTCGCGTTTGAGATTGTTCTGAAATTCGATAAAGAGTTTCTTGGCATCTTCATCTATCTTGTCATTGGCGATAACCCGATCGTAATAAGCCAAGGCCTCGGCGATCTCGGACGGCCTTTCCTTCAGAAATCCCTTAACCTCGGAGATCAGGTAAACATTATCCGGACGCTCACCCAGCTCGGATTCATCCCAGGCCACGGGGATGAGTTCAATATCGCTGAAATCTTTAAGCGTGATCGTCATGCCATCGTTCAGGATATGGATTGTCTCCTCCAGCAATTCGGCGCGCAGCCTTTCCGAATCGATCATGCGGTTGGCGATCCGCCCGGGCGTCTCCAATGCGACCCAGCCGCCGTAGGCGTCATGAAATTCATAAACAAAGGACTGGTCACGCACGATCTGGAGATTGGTCTCTTCCATATCCAACAGCTTGATCTGAAGATCAAACATGTTCTGGGTAAAATTAACAAATCTCTCGGCTTCTGCGATGGCGTCTTGATCGCCCGTGCTTACGGCATGCTGATAAACATCTTCTGCGGTCCGTTGCTCGCCGTCCCAATAGGTAATGGCGTCTTCCAGCCGGTCAAGGCGGCCCATGGTATCATCACCGTTATCATGCAGGGGATCATCATCCTGGTGGAAATAGTTCATGGCATCCGCAATCTCTTCCTCCGACAATAACAGATACGCCCAGGGGTTCCGGTCGGCAGGCTCGCCGGTTTCTTCTTCGATCGCGGCATAATCTTCTTCGCGCATGGTCCCGTTGTGGCTCAACATATAATTCCAGCGTTCGATGCTGTCCAAAGATTCGTTCAGCCGCTTACGGGCCGCCTCAATATCCTCTTTCAGCACATCCGCGCCGGGAGTAATGATCTTGCCGTCCTCATCCCGTTCCGCGAAATATTGATCAACCAAGGCAACGTCAAAATCCGAATTCAGAAGATCATCAAGGCCTTCCAGGGAATCTTCGATCATATCCAGCCTCTCAACCAGGGCCGCGATATCCGACGGGTTGAAGATCGTCATGCGCGCGTAAAGGTTGCACACCACATAATTCAGGGCCTGTTTCCAGTTCTTGCCGTGTGCCATTTGATCGATATCATCCTTCAGCTCTTCCACGCTTATCTCCATGCCTTCCGCCACCTCGGCCAGGATGCTGTCCAGGTAATGCGCGGATTTCTCTTTCTCCCTGTTCTCGACCAGGGCCTGCAGGGCGCGCTTCATCGCCTCAAAGCGCATTTCCGCGGTCTCCTGTCCGCGAATCGCGTCCAACGCGCGGAACTTCCGGACCGAATACTCATAAAGTTTCTGCTGGTCGATAAACTTCGTCAGGGTCTCGTTATAATCTTCATTCACATCGTTGGCTTTTGCGGCCCATTCATCGCGGTCAGTGTCTTCGCCAAGATCAAACCTGTTCAAAAATTCCTGAAGAGTCGCCAGGTCACGCGTATTATTTCGTGCATGCTCTTCCATGTCGCGCCCTTCATGCCGGCCGGTTTGGCCCACGGCCCGACGGCTCAAAATATTATTGCCGGTCTCATAGGACCCGTCGCGGGCAATCGCGATCCGCTGGGCGTCGCGGATCTCTTTGAAGTAATTGATGGCATTGACGCCGTATTCCAGGATGCCCACCTCAGGATGCTCCGGATCCGTTGTGTCCAGGCCCAGCCCGGCCAGGATAAGCTTAACGTCATCGTTGTCGTCCTCTGGAACAAAATCAACCGTGGTCTGATGGGTTTCCATGTCCCAGGTGACCTTCGCGACCACCTTACCGTCAACGTCGCGGGCGATCAGGCCCAGCATATCGCCCATGCTGTAGAGATACACCGAATGATCCGGCAGATGGGCCATGCCGAGCGGAATGAGGTCCGGTTTCTCGACATAAATACCGATCTCGCCTTCGCCGACATAGCGCTGATCGACAACCACCTCATAACCCTCCGGCAGAAGCATGCGCGCCGTCTCCCCTCTCCATTCCTTCGGATCCATTATTGCTCTTTCTTCTTTGTCCGCCCGATTCTGCCTCTGCGGATCGAACATATACAAATACTTTTTAGCCGGCATATTTCGGCCGTCCATGTCGTAGTCAACGGTGTCGATCTGCGGCCCCTGATCGCCGTATACCAGACGGGTGGTCGCGTAATGGTATCCGTCGCCCTTCTGCCGGAAGACCAGCACATGCCCCTGGAATTCACGCCCGAACATGTCCGCGTCCTTCACTTCGTTCCAGGCCCAATAGGTGTTGGCCGCGGCGTGATGACTGAAGACCAGGAACGGATGAACGGGATTATCTTCCGCGTCCCGGCCCACCGTGACACCCGGATGGACATCGCCCACGACGTGTTTGCCCTCGCCCATGTAAATAGTGTTTAGGGCCCGCCGGTAAGCCGCGACCTTATGCACCGGCGGCAGGCCGGTCTGAGGCGTCCAGAGATGCTCGCGTTTGCCGGTCACCGGGTTGAATTCCCCGGCCCAGATAATATTGCCGGCATCGTCATAACCGCGGACCACGTCCATATAATCCTTGAGCTGATCAAGCTGATAGCGGGACGTGATCCGGTAGGCCTCTCCCGGTTTCTTGTCAAACAGAGGCCCAAAGAACGAATCTTTCATCTGATCATCGAGATAATAATTACCCTCATCATCCGTCTCAAACATACGCGCCTTGAACCAAACCTTCTTTGTGTGGCTCTCAAGATTGTATTCCACCCCAAAGACGTATTCTTCATCCGGTCTTCCTTCGACCTCATGACCGCCTTCAAAGCCGCGCTGAATCGTGTAGATATAATTGGAATCATTGCATTCCAGGGCCTTAAGGTAGAATTCAATCTCGGCTTTACCCGGGATATAGATCGCGCCGTATTCGTTCTTCTCCCAGATCGCCCTGGCGTCGGGATTGCCGAACAAAGCGCCGATGACCGGGATCTTACGGGGGATATCCTGAAGGAGCTGCGAGAAGGTCAGATTCAGAAAGTCCGCTTTGGTCTTAGCGTCCACCTCATCGCTCCAGACCCATTCCCCGTCTTCGTCCTGGACCGGCCCCGGATTGGCGTGCTTGGTAACCTTGTCGACAAATATCCTCTTGAGGCTCAGGATGGATTCTTCCGGAAGATTAATCCACCCGCCATTGACCTCGAATTTAATGTCATTCTCCTGAAGATAGTTCCAGAACTCGAAGACCGCCTGAATGTAAGACGCGTAACTCATGAAATTCTTCCAGGCAAAATCAGACCAGTTCTCGGCCCCGAAGGCCAGGATCGCGGCATTGTTAAGCATATGCGCGTGGCGGTTCTTGATCAGGATGGCCAGATCCAGATTAATATTGTCAGACAATTCAATGCTCTGATTCAGCGGGAAACCTGTATTCGGGATGTAATTGATGCCGGCCGAGAGGCTGATCTCCGTGCCCGATTCCTGCTCGCCGTTAAGCTCGGTGTATTGCCGCAGCATGTCTTCGATCACATTGCCGCTGCGCGCCATATACCGCTGCAGATAACTTGAGACCAGACCGAACCGCGCGTTCTCCTGATTGCGTGCCAACCGTTCTCTGGCCTCTTCGGTGCCGTCGATCTTCTCTTTTAATTCACGGTAGGCCTCGGCCATTTCCGGCAGATCCTCGGCCGCGGCCGTAATGGATTCGATGCTGTCTTCGATCTTATCCTCCGCCTCCGGCGCCTCGCCGTGAACCACCTGCGGCCGCATACCGTCAAACTCGTGATAAACCGCCTGCAGACCGAGCACGGTTCTGCCGCCGAACACCGGGGACCCTTCCTGGACATGCACAACCGCCAAATGCTCGACAACTTCAACGCGTTCTTTTTCCGCATCAAACTCAACATGGACCTTATACCCGGTCCCCGTATTCTCGATCTTGGCGACGCGCCCGGTGTAATGGCTGGTCACGAACCGGTAATCCGGCCGGGTGTCCACCTGGCCGTCGCTCAGCATGGTATCGAAAAACTTCTCAATATCGTAATACCGGCCGTCTCTTTCTCCGATCCGGGCCTGGCGGCGCAGGTGATACAACGGGCTCTTGGCGAAAAGCATCATGCGGCGCGTATCCAGATCAGCGCCTTCCCATTCCGCCAACTGGCTGAAGAGATCCTCGATGACCGCCATCTTGATCTTGGCCGTCGCCCCGCGGGCCTGCGGCGTCATCACGAGCACCACACCGCCCTGCGGCCCTTCACGGTCCGCTATCTGCTGATTGCGCGCCGCGATCTTGGCTCTGATCTCATCCTGAACGTCCTGCGGCAACACGAACAGTCGGCCTTCTCTGGTGAGGCTGATAACCTCCCCATCCTGCACAAAGGCCACAAATTCCTGCGGGACCTGTTTCCAGATGATCCCGCCGTTTTCATCTTCGACATTCTCATATTGATACTCCGGCGTATCTCCGGGAGCTTTCGTCAACTGTTCTTTCTCCGCGATGACCAGGTCGAGCATCGGATAAACCTGCTCCTGCGTCTCGCTCTCAGCCTTGTCAATAGCCCAGCGAATCCTGTTCGCGTCATCAGATTCCAGGCTGTAATGCTGAATGATCCGGCTGACCTGCTCTTCCGAAGCAAAGGCCGGGCTGCGACGAATTTCCATCTTGCCTGGCTCCATGTTGTCCACAAACCAGTGCAGGCCGTTCAGGATACTCCGGCTCGTATCCGGCCCTGCGCCGACATAATTCCGCAGGATCCGGCTGACGGCGCCATCCGCCTGCAATGTCCGGAGCAGACGGTCACGGCTGCCGTCATCCAGAACAATCCTGCCCGTGGTGCGGAACTTGGCCAGCTCATCCAGCGGGACCTGACCACCCTGCCCCATCTTGGGAATGGTCTCTCTGCCTTCATCAGCGGTCTCTTCTTCGGGCTCAACGGCTTCAGGCTCATTGTCGGGTTCGAATGTGGAGGTATCCGTCTGCTCCGCTGCAGGTTCCTCGCTTTCCTCGCCAGTATTCAAGCCTAATTCCTCCCTCATGGTCTCCAGCCTCTGCTTTTCGTCATCCCTCAGATCAAGGCCCCTTTCTTCCTTATTTTTCAAAAAGGCATAATACTCTTCATGTTTTTCTCTGGCTGAATTCAGGTCCCCGCTCAAGATGCTCGAGCGGATATCATACGTGATCTGGTTCTCTATCTGGCTCCGCTCGATCTCCCGGATCCGGTCCTCGATGTTACGCTGGCGGCCTTTCAGCTCATTGACGAGAGCTTCTTCGGTTTCCCCTTGTTCTTTAATCTCGCGGATCCGGTCGATCTCGTTTTCGATACCAAACAACTTCATCCTGAGTTCGATCTTCTCCGTCTCCAGATTAAGCATGTCGGCCGCCTGGCTCAATGCCGCCGCCTCTATCCCCGCGTTCTTGCCTTGCTTTTCATGAATATCGTTCTGCAATTTCTCCCAGGCCTCCCGGACCTCGGCCAGGCGGTCCTGCTGATTGCGCTCTTCAATATGGCGGGCGGCCCTCACGCGGAGATCGCGAAGCCGGGCCAATGTCGACTCAACTTCATCAGCATCCGGCTCATCACCGATCACGATGTCCCTGACCCGCTCGATTTCCTGAGAAAGGGATTTCATCGTTTCCTGCGCCTGCGGGTGCCCCTGATTCTTCACGAACATACTTAACAGATCCTGCCCCTGGGTTTGGAATCGTTGGTTATCATAGACCGATCCGATCGCGCGTTTTATCGGCAACCAAATTTTATCCATTTCAGCCTGAGCCTTTTCAGCGGCCGCGATGAGTTCGGCCGCAGCCGTGGCGTTTTCCGGCCTCCCGGAAGCCGCATCTTCCTGATTCTTTTCCTTAGAACGATCTATGATCTCCTGCGCCTTTCTAATCCTGGCTTCCAGCCGTGTCTGAATATCGACAAAATTTTCGTTACGGGCATGCCAAAGCCGTTTGAATACGTCATCGCGATCCCGGTATTTCCTGATCTGTGTATCGATCAGCAGCTGGCGCAATTTAATGGTGTCTTCTACCGGCCCTTCCGTTTCGTCCTGCGCGCGGGTCAGGGCGTAATAAAGAAGTTTTTCCTGCATATCCAGCTCGATCGCCTTACGGGTTCTCGCGTTCAACCCGGGCGTCTCCAAGGCCTCTTGGCCGGACTGATACTGGATAATGGCATCCAGGGCGGCCAGGTCATCTTTCTCGATCTCGTCACCGGAATTGTATTCAGCCGTCACGGGCAGACCGTCGACATCAGCCTCTATCCGCCATGTCTTTTCGGCAACCGGCCCGATTCTTCCGCGGACTTTATCAAACGGCACACCATACTTTTCGGATATCCTCATCGCTTCCCCGGCCCTGAGCCGTTCGGCAAAAGCCGAATCCAGATGGCTCTCTCTCTGCTCCGTCTCCTGCGAAGGATCATGGAAAACGCCGCGAATGCGCGCCAGGAGCCCACGCTCTTCTCGGAGACGGTCAATCTGCAGGGCGATATCAATCCTGCGGCCGGCCCGTTTAGCTGCCGCTCTGGCCGATGCCAGGTTTACCTCGGGATCTTTCGAGCGTGGCGTCTCTTCGCCAAAGGCCTCTCTAATGCTGGCGTCCACGATATCCCTAAAGGCCTTGGGCTGAAGATCATTTTCATCAAACAATTCATGACGCAGGATATCCACGATTTCATCCAAATGTTCTTCCGGTCTGATCATAGGATTCATGCCCAAATGGTCCTGCCATAATCTGCCAAGATGATAAAGCAATTCTCTGTTCTCTGATTCCAGGATTTCGCTTTGCCAAACTTCACCTTCGAGAACCGGCCTCAGGGCCTTTCTTATACGGGTTTCGGCATCAATGCCCCTGCGGGTAGAAAATACCGCTTGTTGCAATTCCTGGGCATTGAGCGGGTCGGACTCCTTGGCGGAAATCAAGAAGATTTCACCGGATTCCATTTCATCCCTTAACAGCTCCCGGAGTTGCGCGAAATCATAAAGTTCTTCACCAGCCGGGATGGTCAAGACACCATGCGCGTAATTGATCCTGCCTTCTACCGGGACCCTGACCCTGACCGCGCGGCCTCTACCTTCCGTCAGTCCGAACTCTTTATTCAGAGAATCGGCGATCAAGGCTCCGATGTCGAGCTTCCACTGGCCGTCTTCCCGGACAACATGGCGGGCAATGGTCTCCAGATCCGGACGAGCCGTGCTCAGGATTCCTTGTCCCTGCTGAATCCGGTCTTCAAAGGCAACGCGGCTCAATGTGTGTTCGATGATCTCTAATTCACGAATCTCGGCCGGGAGGGCTACGCGGACGCCAGAAAGTTGTCCTAATTCTTCATGGGCGACAAATGCCTCGAGCGCCTGCCGCAAACGACCGGCGTCTCTACCTCCCACCGGAAGGATAACCGTCGTTGTTCCATGTTCCGATTCCGGAAGAACCCCGGCCGCCATCTCTTCGATGACAATCACCCCGTCGGCATCAAATCCGATCTTCACGGTCTTGTCTTCACCGACATGAACGATAGCGGTCTCATCCGCGAAATGTATGCTATCGAAATGGACCTCGGCCTCTTCGGAATCCGAAACCGAGATGCCGGCCTCGTCAAAGAATTCGCGGATCATCCGGTCCGCCGCATCACTCTCGGCAAGGGCCTCAAGGAGGTCCCTGGCCGTTTCCTGTCCATCCCCATGCCTTTCAAAGAAAATCCGGAATTCCTCTATCTTCTCCAATTTACGCATCAACCTTTCTAAAGGATCATGCTGTTCTTCTAATTCTTCCCCGAATATCCTCGCGAGCATCATCTGTTTGATATCGCTTAAGGAGGGAATCTGATCGTCTTCAGAACGGCTTTCGTTAATGACCTCTATAACGTCATCCAATTGTTCCGTACCCAGGCGCATAACATCATGGCCCATGCTCAGGAGCGTGGGTTCATGTTCCTGCGGATTTCTTTGTTCTTTTTCCTGATCGCCTTCAATGCTCAAGACGACATCCCTGAAAGGCGCCGGCATATAATCAAGCTTGGCGAACCAGACAACCGTATCGATCTCCACCCCTATTAAGAGAAGACCGACAAGGCCGGTATAAAATGTCCATTTCAGCGATCCCAGGGTGCTCAGGGCCTTGTTGAGGCGTCTGGTCTGAGGTCCGCTCAGTCTGAACAGGCGGGCCAGGGTCTGGAAAGGAATGATAATATTCAACAGGTAAACCGGGATCGCGACCAATACAGCAAAGCTTCGGATCCACCGGCCTTTGCGTGTAAAGGCCATGATATGCGCCAGAATGCGGCTGAAACGGCCTTTGCGTGAAGCCGGGCCATAGTCCTCACTCAACTGATACATCCTAGAGGCGTCAATCTCGTCATAGAGATAATCGGCCATATACATCGCCCTGATTTCTTGGTTATTGATCCAGTTGTTAAGGTCGATTTTGTTTTGTTCGGCAGCGGCGAGGATCTTGGCCAACGAGAATGTCGCGTAACCGTGGCGGTCCTTCAGGCTGAAGGATGGCGCGATAAAAGGTAAAATGATGTCATGGGCGATCGTGCCTACCTGGCCTTTGGCGTTCAGGAAAATATTAAGGATAAAGGACCTTATAAGCGTCTTCAAAAAGACCAGGGAAAGTGACGCCGCCGCGGCCGTGAACAGCAGATCGACGACCGACCCGCTCAGGAAGGCCAGCCACATTCTTCCGGCCGCGAACCCGGCCAGGCCGCTGACGATCGGATGGCGGAATTTGAAGTCCCTCATATTTTCTTTGAATCTTATTTTAAATCCATCACGTTCGCTTTCGATTAGGGCAGAATGGATCAATGAAAGATCAAATACGATCTCTCCGTTGCGCACTTTCTTGTTGTATTTGATAATCCGAACGGCCTTGGCCGCCACAAAGGAATACAGGATCATGACGAGGAAATAGGCAAGCGAAAGGGCCACGCCGACAGGATAGACAACAGCGGCTGTCACAACGATCAGGGCGCGATTTTTCGGCAGGAGCCGGTGGATCTTCGCGATAAGCCCGAGCATCTCTTTAAACGCCTCAACGATCTCCCGGGCCATACCGAATGACATGATCTTAGAAGTCAGCCGCGGCCACCGTCCCGGTTTGCCGCCCGCCTTGCCGTATCCTTGATAAATATCACTCCCGAAGGCCTTGAAGCCGGTATGATATAACCGTTTTCTGAATCTTTGCATGCGGTCATAATCACCATCGTCAACCATCTTAAGGAGCTCTTCTTTCACGTTCTCAGGGATTTCCTTTTGAGATGCGATCCTCTGGACAAAAGCTGTCAACTCTTCCTCGCTATATATCCCATGCCTAATGCTCTCAAGGAACATGATGGCAAAGGCCATGAAAAGTAAGACAGTAATGGCTTTTACCCATCTCTGGCCGAGATAAACACTATACACTGAACCCGCGATCGATGTTATCAACCAACCGAACGTGATCATGCCGAGCAATCCGGTAACGGCCATGGCTATTCTGGACGCCCTCCCTTTCAGCGTCCTGAAAAGCAGATAACTGAACATGGTCGCCAGACCAAAGACAATGACAAGCGGTTGAGACTGCAGAATAGAAAGGATGGCTATGACGACACCATAAATCGGCCCGCCGATGGACAATAACATCCCGACAAGGGCGAGCAATCCAGCCGTCCCGGCAAGCATCAAGCTAATCCTGGACACCCGGCCCTTCAGGCCCTTCGACATCAGATAAGAGGTTACGGCGGCGAGGCTGAGCAGGATGATGACGGCTTTGGCCTGGAGGAAAGCCAATATGGCTGAGGCCATACCGCCTGTGGCTCCGGTTGCCACCGCAGTCCCTGCGGCCGCTGTCCCGGCCGGCGCAGCCACGGCCGGTATGGCGGCGATCAGAAGGATAACCGCGGCAGCCAAGATCAGCTTGCCATGCTTGCCGCTCTTCGCCTTCGGCTCAGCACGCCATGACTCTGAAGTAAGGGCTGAACCCCCTGCCGCAAGGCCCTTGCGGGCTTTATTTGCGGCAGAGGATCCAGTTAACCCCGCCACGGGTTCTTCGGTAATAGCCTGTTCTTCCCCATCCCGTGCATGAAGGACCGAATCCTCTGCCGTAGTGCCCTCACCTTCAAGGGCCACGGCAGAGGATCCAGTTAACCCTGCCACGGGTTCGGTAATAGCTTTTTCGTTTACTTGCTGTCTTGTATCAATATCTTCCTCATCACGCACCTCCAGCGCCACCCCTTGCTTGCCTTCAATTTTGCCAGCCAGCAAGGTAAAGGTCCGGCCTTTAACCTCGATCCTGGATTGGATCAGGCCTTCAATAACCTGTTTTTCGATAACCGTGACCTTTTCGTCCAGAATCCGGGCATCTGCAATGCCTTGGCTCGTCGCCATCCGGGTCAAGCCCAACAGGCGCAGAATCCGGGCAACAACTGTTTCATCTATGACAACAAAAGGTATATGATCAACGCCAACGATCAGGGCCGGCGGACTCAAACCGGACCGGTTGAAGTTCTGGCCTGTTCTTCGCGCCCACTGCGTCAGCGCCCTGTATCCTTGCGAGTCTGGAAGGATGATATCTATGGTCAAATGGGTGTCATTGCCCATGCCGAGTAATTTCTGGTAAATTCTCTTAACCGGGATATGGCCGGCATTATCTCCAGCGCCGGTCCGGGAAGCCGGGGTCTGCGCCGGAGTCTGCGGCAGGACCGCAGGAGCCGGGGTCACATCCCGGGTGTTTCTCAAGGCCAACTGAACATCTTCAGGAAGCTCATCATTCAGCATCACCGTAATCGGGCCTTCCTCCTGTGAGCTGGCGATCTTGCTGCCCTGCTTATTGGCGAGCCAATCCGCCATCTCCTCTGGACTCAACGGCCGCGCGGTGAACCTGGTGCTGGCGCCGACGACGTCTGATTCTTGCACCTGCGCAGCCGGGGCAATTTGAGCCGCCGGCTCATCAGGCACGGCCCGGGCTACGGTTCCGGCTGTGACTCTGTTGCGCAGGATACGCGCCTTATTGATGCAGACATTGGGAACGCGCACCAACCCGCCCAGCCATTTGATGAATTTCAGCATCATGCCGAACAGCACCGCCAGCCAGTATCCCAGCAGGCTGCCGCGGATATCGATCTCAATGACTTCCTTGGCGTCTTTCTGCGCGACCGGTTTACGGGCCACCCAGACAATTAACAGAATCGGGACGACCCACAGCGCGATATCCGCAAAGGTGATAACAACTGAAAGAATGGTCACGCCGGCAGCCGGACTTAATATAAAAACACTCACAAACACGATGGCAGCCAAAATA
>CAZBSU010000001.1:16404-25794 GCA_964494745.1 uncultured Planctomycetales bacterium
GCCGGCAGCCGGACTTAATATAAAAACACTCACAAACACGATGGCAGCCAAAATAAGCGTCGCCAGCATTTCAATTCGAACCGCACCTTTACGTCCGGCCTGGCGTTTTGATCTTCTTTCGGCATTGCGCAGCCGGCCCTGCAGGCGTTTGATCCTGCGGCTGCCGTAACCGCCCAGCAAGCTGCGGAAGGATACCTGAACATCATTCTTGCGCCATTTCTCGGGTATCCCGGAATTCAATACCCGATTAAATAGCGAAACAATATAAACCGTCATGAAACGGGTAATGCTGAATACCCAGAAATTAATATATTCGAATATTGCCAACAGATTGATCAATACGCTCCCCAGAACAAAAGCCAGAACCTGTGGTTGCGAGGTCACCAACATCCCCATCCAACCTGGAGTATCAAGGTTCAAGAAAGACGCAATCAGATTCAGCCATATAATCGCATTGGCTAACATTATTCCCAGCAGAAAGACGATGCGATCAGCCTTCAAAGATCGGATTTCTTTTCTAAGCCTGTCCGTATTCAAGCTCCTGGCGGGGTTGAGCCATTCCCGAACGCCTTTAATAAACTGATGCGCGTGCAGGGCAAACATAGCGATCACCAGATAATTCACGCCAAGCGCTAAATGCAATGCCTGCCATCCCAGAGTAACCGGCGGGATGATCGCATAGTAAAGGACCGTCACGGCAACCGCCCATATATTGCTGGCAATAGCTACCGCAAATTGAAGCGCCCTGACGACATTCGGCAGCGTTATGGCTTGTCTCTTATAGAGCACCATCATCAGCCCCGCGAATGTAAGGAATATGCCTAAGATAGCCGCGGTTATAATCAAATTCTGAATTACCCATGGATTGAGCAGGGTATCCGAGAACGGCATCTCAGCGTTTTCGGTGGCGCCCATTGCCGGAGAGGAAATAATCATAACCATCGCCGCCGCAGCCACTTTAAACCCGAGAGTGCCGCGCTTCGCCTTCGGCTCAGCCCGCAATGACACGGAAGAAAGGACCGAATCCCCTGCCGCAAGGCCCTCACGGGCTTTATCTGCGGCAGAGGATCCAGCCAACCCCGCCACGGGTTCTTCGGTAACATCAATTGAGGTTATAGCGCGGTGCCCGGTTGTATTTGATCGTGTCCCGGAAAGCATACCGGATTTGCGAATACTCAGCGGCGCCGACGATTTCTTCCCATGTCCCGGCCGAGCCGTTGCGGCGGTAAATACGGCCTTTGCCTTTGACGACAAGGAAGAGATGAATCCGGCCGTTAGCTTCGCGAGCCGAGCCGTAGAGGCAGTCACAGCGCGGGAGATCCATGAGATAACGGAATGTGAGATTGTGATAAGTCTTGTGAGTTTGCGTGTTGATAAGGACCATTCTTTGCCTCCTTTGTTCGCTTCTGCAGAAGCAGAAGAGCCCAAACCAGGCATGCCGATAGTATCGGCACCGGTTTGGGCTTTAATATTGATAATCTTGTTATTTTCCTGAATATTGCCCGCGCGGCTGTCCACAACATGCCGCAACAGGCGCAGAATAAGGAGAATGCCGGCCACCGCCGTAAACAGGGCCAGGTGATTGGCCACCAGGCTCAGGGCAACCGGTAAGAGGAAGATCGCGGCGAGGATAAGCGTGCCACGCTCATTTAAGGTAATGCTCTTTCGGACGGCAGGAACCGCCGGGACCTGCTCCGGCACATCCCGGCCAACAGGAGTGGACACACCAACAGAAGCTTCCTGAAGGGCTCTTATGCGATTGACGCACACTTCAGGATCTCCGTCTCGGTATGCCAGACTGCCAAAGATGTCTGCCGCGGCCTCATTCATTCTGCCGCGATCAGCACCATATATATTCTCTCTATCAGTGCCGGCAATAGGTTTAGTCGCAGCTCGCACACCTCGCACGCTACGATTCGCGAATTCGGCAGATCCTTCTTCTCTGCCTCCTCTTACCTGGCCTTTCTTATCGCTGACAGAGTTGTTTTCAGCGTTAACTCTACCAGTAGATTCAACAGCGTTGTCCGCGGTTATGATTCCGGCTTTTTCAGCTTTCCACACTCCACGAACCTTGGATGTGAACTTCTGATATGTCCTTCTCAATACATCAGTTTCATCACGTCTACTGCTTCTGCGTCTACTGCTAGATACATCATTAGAAGGTTCTTTGAACTCAGGGTCAGCGTCATCAGAATCTTCCGATGCAGCCGGCGTTCTGGGTTCTCTTCTAACAGAGCGATTAGCCCGTTTCCGAGCTCTAGGCCGGACATGGCTTAATTTGGCAAACTGTCTTATGACCAGATTCCCGATCAAGCTGATCAGGGCCGATCTAACAGTCTGTCTGCGGTAAATACCCTGACGGCTGCCTTTCTCTTTCGAGTTCAGGCAAACCACAAGAACCGCTTCTGACGCCTTTCTTCCGGTTTCCTTTGATCCTCCCTTGCGGGAACCGCGGGTCGCCTTCTGATCGGCACCAGCTGCCTTATCTGAGCCTAATTGTGCTGACTTGCGGATCTTTCCGGTCAAGTTTCTGGCAAGGTCAACTATGGCCTTTGCCGCCCTCATAATAGAAGTAGGCAAGATCGAGGCATAGAAGACTCCGCCCTTGGATCCGGTCCGATCTGCAAAAGAACGATTTGCTTCTTGTGCTTCTACGTCTTTGACTGTTACAACACGTACTTCTGCTACTGGTGATTCTGCTTCTGGTACTTCACCTGCTGGTACTTCTGCTTCTGATGTTTCTACTGCGTTTACTGCTTTTACTTCTGTTACTTTTGCGAGCGTTCTGCCTTCTTCAACTGCTTGTGATTCGGGCACAGTCCTCGCACCTGCTTCTCTCCCAAAAGGTCCAAACTTATACAACTTACTGGCTTTAGGCAACTTAGCAATTTGCTTATTACCAGTGTTCAAGTCTTTCCGCGCTGCTTCGTTTTCGTCTGTCTGAACCCCTGCGGAGGGATTGACAGAGGACTTCGGCGTGGGGTCTGTCCCCGTACTCCCAAAGCGAGTACGGTGTTTATTATCGGATTCTAAGGCCACATTGGATCCTGCGTCAGTACTCTTTACCTCAGGGGCTGTCTTTACAGCCGCCTTATTACGAGGATTAAAATCTCTTTGCACACTGGCTAATTTGATGACTTGGGCTGTCGGGGCCTTACCGGCCGAGCCGCTGCCTCCACCCCCGGGTACCGGCTCAGGATCAGGTAAGGCCCTGGAGCCCGGAAGTGAAGCAAGCCCCTGGGCGACAGGCAATACTGCTAAATGTCCATTCTGGTTAACGTCACGGCGAGATCTTCCCGGAGTCCGGCTCTCAGGCTGTCTTGCCATCCCCAGAGTCATCACGCTCGGCATCATCGGCATAAAGCCAGGCATCGGGGCCTGAATCGGCACCATAACCGGCCCTTGCGGAGGCAAAGGCGCTGTTTTTGGCGGTTCAACCACCGTATCCGGCCCTTCTGAGAGGCCCGCAGACGGCCGATCAGCCGGCTCTTTAACCGGTTTCTGCCCGGCCTGCTTCAATTGAGCCTCTTTGTCGGCCTCTGTCTCTTCGGCCTGATCCTCAATACCGAAAAAGCCCTTAATGCGGGACCCCATATTATTAAGGAAGGAAGCTATCGGATTGTCCGTATAAGCCTGGGCCAGCTTTTCTTCCTGAGCCGCTTTTTCGGCCTCAGCCTGGCGGGCCTTCTCCATTCTTTCGAATAACAGCTCACTGGAATCCTTGCCCTCAATTTGGTCAAGCCGGCCTTGGGCCCGGGCCAGAGCCTCGATCCTTTGTCTTTGATCCTGGGTGAAAATCTCTTCTTTGGCGCCCATATGCCGGCGTAGGCGGCGTTTCTGGTCTTCAATAACTTTATGCACCCTGTCCGCGATCCGGCGGGCCTCCATTCGCCCATCGGTTAAATCAGCCTGCGTTTGAGGCTGAGACTGCCGCCGCGCGGCATTCACACGCGCCAATTCGGTAATCTCGACGGGAGCGCCGTATTTAGCCGCAGCATGGATCCTCTCGGGAATATAAATCGTCCGGCCGTTATTGGCCTTGACCAGCTGATCCGAATCCATCTGCCGTATTTCAATGCGGCGCACCAAGGCGAACTCCTCCGGCGCCAAAGCCCGCTCAACCTTGCGAAGCGTATGATTATTAACCGTTTTAGACCCTGTCACAACAGAAGCCTGACCCGGACCGAGACGCAGACGCCGGATCTCCGGCATATCGGCTTCCTTCTCCGCAGTGAGGCCCATGACCGCCATTTCCTGCCGGTTCTTGAGGGCCACGTCAATATGATCGGTGCCCAGCCTCTGAGCCAGGGCCACCTTCAAAATACGGTTTTCATTCGCAAGCAATTCCAATAATTCGGCCTGGGTTAACGAGCTTTGAATGACATCGACCCGGTTAACCATTTGCCTTTGCCCGACCGCTAATTGCAAATTGGCGCCATATCCCGTGATCTCGATGGATTTTTTCGCGCCCAGAATGATTAAATCTTTCCAAAGACTTTGTCTTTGCTGATCCCTCTGCATTTCATCCACTGTCGTGCCGACCATATCACCCAAGAGGCCCTTGCGCCTCTGCTGCATATCCTCAGCGCGGGCCAATTTGATCTGCGTGACAACATATCCGCGGCCCACGACCAGGGTCTGACGATTATCTCTAGCGGTCACGATTGCGGCGGAATCAGACGGAATAATGCCTTTTTGATCCAACTTGACCACATCGATCTCATAATCGCGTTCGATCAGCTCGCGCGCCAGCCCTTCGATAAAACGGCGTTCGGTTGTCGCCGTACCGGGGATCCGCTGCTCGGAGAAATCTCTGTCAAATAAGACCGCATGCTCAACCGGGCCGACAGAGATCGTCTCTTCGTCAAACAGGGAACGGATGATCCCATCGATATCCTCCAGCCCGCCGATCACATCCGCGGGCCGGACATAGGCGGTCGCGATCCGCTCTTGCGGACCTTCGGCGAGGACAACCTCCACTTTGATAAACCTTTCGCCGGTCTCAGGCCGGATCAATTCTTCATCAAGAACACCATTGACCTCGATGACATTCTCCAAATCCTCATCCGATAACTGAGAAAGCGCGTCCAGGACCTGTTCCTTGGTCAGGCCGGCAAACTCGATCGTCTTTTCCTCCCCGTCGATGACCAGGGTCATCTCTCCGCTGATCAGGGCGTTCGTGCGCGCGCTGCCCATCTCCATCAATTCACGCAAGGCGCCGGAACGGATATAAAGGGTGCGGCCGTTATCTCCCAGCAGGATCTCGCCTTCAATTTGGTCGTCAGGCACAACCACAAAGCGCTGGACGCTGTCCTGCAGCTGCTCGTCCTCGACCAGGCGGTCCACCACAAACTCAAACACATCCTCAACCGCCCAGACCTCGGTCCTGGCCGCGATCACCGCGCCGTTGATATGGTCAACGGTCTCGGGATTCTGCAGAAAGATATCCAAGACCGGCGTCCTCGCCGTTTCAGGATTGACGCGCAGCTGATCAACCTCGGCCTGCAGGGCTGTTTTTGCCTGCGGACTCAAGCCGGGGGCGATCTCATCAACCACACGATTAATCTGTTTTTCAGGAATATGTGCTAAGGCGTGGCGCGCTTGTGCCGCGGGCGCCATGTTGGCGGGAATAATATCGCTTAATGGAGCCGGACCGGCCGGGATGGCTGGCGCGGAATGCATTTCTGAAGGCGTTGGGAAAACGGTTCGTTGGCCAGGCGGCGCGCGGGTTGCCTGCGCTGTTCTCATTTCGGGTTTTGAAGAGGTTCGCGAAGCCGTCATGCTGCGGCCGACATCAGGCAAATCAGGTATCCTGTTCGTATCCGGACTCTGCGGCGGACCCGCAACCTGACGCGTCTGCTGCCCTTGATCGGCCAGCGTCTTTTGCGAGTCAATATCCTGAGCCATTCCCGACGGGGCATGAGATGGTGAATCCATGGCCTGTGTTGACGCGCTTGCCGGTCCCTGGCTTGGCGCGGCAGACAAAGTATCCGTCATCGCAAGCCCGGCGCCCATGCTGAGCGTGGTTATCCCGGTCATCACGGTCTTAAGATTTGATGCCCGGCGAGCATCCCTTGCCCGTTCAACCTGGAAGGCAAGCTCTTCGATGACTTCCGGTTTAAGCATCTCTGCCGGGGCCTTTCTGCGGAAAGAGGCCATATCTTTGAAGGCGGCCTGATTTGCTCCTTCCCTTAATCCTATGACTCTCCGGCTGATAACGCGCGCTTTATCCTTGTCAACGTCGCCCTGCTCGATTAATACCTGCTCTATCACCTTGGCATCCAGCCGCCGCGCGCCTTCCAGGGCAAGATTCCCGACATTTCTATCAGACTGCGCGAAACGATCAAAAGCGCGGATTAATTTCTTCGCCATATCCCCTGGGCCGACTCCGGCTTTGCCCTGGCTCATGTTAAAAGCGATCCGCCGGGCGATCTGATCCCGCTCCAGGCCGGCCAAAAAGTTCGTATCGCCGACATCTGCGTTCTCGAGCTCAACCAGCACCCTTTCGATGGACGGCTGATCAAACCCGGTCCGGCGCAGTGACTTTGTCATCAGCCCCGCATCGAAGCCCGCCTGCGGTTGCGCCAACCGCGCTAAGGCCTGATCCGGCGACTGCCCGGACAGGTGCGCGGTCAAAGCGACGACAAATTCATTGCTTCTTAATTCGGGATGATCTCTCCAGGCCTGCCGGTCGACGAGAATAACGCGCCGCGGGCGCATATTGTCAGCCAAGGATTGATTGATCTTTTTGCTCTGCGGCGTTGCCGCATTCATGAGGGCATATAATGTCGGGGCCTTCGCTCTGAAAAGATCATCCTTGATTTCGGTCCCGGGCGGAATATTCTCTTTATCCAAAGCGCGCAATTCGTTATCGACCGTAGCCACATCTTTCTTCCCGACACCGGCCTCGGTCAAAGAGGCCAGGATATTTCTTCTTAGGCTGTGAACGACGGCTACGCGTGCCAAGGTGCGATCATCCCGACGGGAACCCAATTCCTCCGGTGTTATGTATTTCCGCATTCCATCCATATTCATGCGTTCAACAGCTGTCGCGGCGCCGAATCCAGCCTCGGCCAGGCCTTTAACCGTTTCAATCCGTAGGCCCTGATGAGCCTGTTCCCATTGCGGATCAGAAACCACTTGCCCGGAAGCAAGTCCGTCTGCCAAATCTTTAACTTTTCCTTTAAATTTGGTGGTATCCATCAACCCGGAAACAGCCCGGGTCAGGAATGCCGCGGCTTTAGGACTCTGCCTCCCGACATTAACGCCTTCGGGCGTAAAATCCACGCGCTCGGCACCGACCGCGTGGGCCGTCTTTATATCCGGGATATCTATTTGAACCGCAGCCGGAGTATCCGCGCTGTCCGAGGGCTGCAGCGGAAGGCCGCTCACCTGGACCGGCCTGACCTTATTTTGGACCAGCTTGGTCAACTGTTTGATCTGACGTGGAGAAAATCTCTTCCCCGGGATGGCGTCCTTGCCGGTAAAAATCTTTTCCATGGCCGCCGCATCCTTGTCCGATAAATCAAACGTCGAATAACCGGCCTGCCCAAGCCCGTAATTGAGTAATTGCGTGAAGGTTTGCACTGCCGATCCGCCTGCCGGAGAAGCATGCGCCGCGGCCAGGCGCACCGCGATCTGAACGGCCGTATCCGGATGCCGGGCCATCTTGAGCACATCAGGCTGCTGCCAGGCAGCGCGGAAATCGCGCGCTGTGTCCTGGCCGATACTTTCCGTCAGACTCTGCGCGGACGGTGCCTGCACGGCCAGTGTTCGTCCGGCGTCTATATCCGCGCTTGCCAGATCCTGCATGGTCGCGGCATCAACACCCGGATGTGTCATAGCTGTCAAGACAGGACCATCTAATGCATAATCCACTGCCGGGGCGGCCTGGCCGGTTCTTGCGCGCTGGGCGATCCGTTGGGCATGCTCGGCCTGGCGCTGCTGCAATTCACCTTTTGCCGCCGCGTACTCGAGATCAGACAGCATGAGCGGGGCGGTTTCTGTCTCCTGGGCAACCCGACGGGTCAGCCTAGACGGAGTTTGAGCTTTATCGACTTTCGCCAGCCGGATATCTTTGTGCGCATCCCCAATCAGGGCCAGTTCCGTCATCATCGGCCGGAGATTGCCTTTCTCATACTTCCTCAGCTGGTCAATAGAAACGACCTTCACATCGCCAAATCCGTTAACGGCCAGCATCCCCGAAACCAGCTCTATATTTTCCGGGGTCGTGGCCACGGCCAAAGTATTCAAGCGCTGCACCCCGACTTCATTGGGAATATCACTATGGACTCCTTCCTGACGACCAGACCTTCCTCCGATAACAACAACCGGGACTTTCGATAGATCTTTATAAAGCTGTTTTTCCTGCACGCTGGCTGTTTCAAACCATTGCTGAAGCCGTCTTAATTTTTTCACCTCCCGGGACGCCATTTTATGAACCGGATTCTCCTCGGGATAATCCACAATAGCCTGCTCGGCTTCTACAATCTCCCTCTGAATATCCTCCGGCGTGATAAGCCTCCTAACGGAATATCTTTCAACATCCCGCATATGGGAACTCATCGCGTTAAGCGCCACGACCGAAACATACTCTTCGTTCAGCGGCCGTGACCCAAGGCTTTCCCCGCCTACGGCCGTAATGTTCATGGCTTCGTGAACTTTCCCGGGGACGAACTGCAGGTCCGTTTTCATGGACTGCCACAAAGAAAACGCATTGGTTCCATGCGCGTATACCCACGGAATCGCCGATCCAGCGGGCCGCGATGAACCCTGCCCCAAACCCCGGCGTCGATTTAACCGCGGGTCACCGCTGCGATATTCATCAATCGCCTGCTGCAATTCCCCGGGATCCAGGCGTGCCGTCTGTATAATCTTTTGATCCCGGCTCCCATCGCGCGGCGTGTAACGACCCTGAGCTATTTCGCGGGCTAATTTAGGCATGCCGTGCGGAGAAAGTATGTGCTCGACAAATTTTCTTCCCAGGACCAAATGATTGTCCGGCGTGATCCAGGCCGAGTTTTCATGCCGCAGATCCATGTCAACATGGACGGCGCGATTGCCCATAACGCCCTGGCCCTGTAAAGCGTTGGCCAGATTCGCAACCATCATCCGGTCTGGCTCAACAAACATCGTATCGATTTGGACTTTGGCAGGTCTTCCTGTCTTCTTTTCGCTGTAAGGGCGAACCGCGACATACGACTGGCCCAGCCTCTTGATCTGTTCGACCGTGTCGGAGGTAAGATAAGCGCTGTTGACCAATTCGCGCATGGCCTGGCTGTGCCCGGGGCCGACAGCGCCAGCCCGAGCCACAACAGGTCCCTGTTCCATGCGGATATCAGCCATGGACACCGGCATCGGGTTGAGCACCTTGCCGTCTTTCTTTTCATA
>CAZBSU010000002.1:0-25492 GCA_964494745.1 uncultured Planctomycetales bacterium
AGATTCGATACAAAGGCCCGTTGCGGTCTTGGCGTGCCGGAGATCTAGATGTCACGGCCCGACTCAAAGAGATCACCCTGACCGGTTTGCCGATGCCGGGCAATCTGCCGTCCGAGACAAAAAAAATAACAGGGACATTAACCTTAAATCCGGACAGCGCCGGATGGGAAGACATCAGCACCGTTTATGCCGGGGAGATCTATCGCACGACCGGGCGATTAGACCATTTCGCCCAACCTGCCATCACCGCGCAGCTGTCCTCCTCCCGAGGCGAGGCCTCAATCCAAATAACGATCCGTGACCGGTTGCTCGATATCGCCTCTCTGAAAGGAAAGACGGGCCGGTCTTCCTGGGACATCAGCGGTGAAATCGAACGGGAACCCGCCGGGACATATATGGACATGAAAGGCGGGATCATGCTGGACCTGGAAGATCTGCCGGAAAGACTGCCCAAGTACAAGCAGCAACTCGATTCACTGGCATTAAAAGGATTGGTGGATATCAAGGCTCACCTTAAGGGCCGCATGGATCAGCTCGCCAATATGATGCTGACCCTCTCGGCCCAAAGTCCGTCGCTGATGATCGCAAAATACCCCATTAAGAATGTCTATCTGGACGTCGAGCATGGATATCAAAGGCTGACCCATCTGGTCGGCCGGGGGGCCTTTTTCGGCGGGAACTTCTCTCTGACATCGTCACTCGACCTGAAACAGGACAACCGGCCTTTCCAGGTCTCCGCGCAACTCCGGGACACGGATCTTGTGCAATTGCGTCAGGGCATGAAACTGAAAGGCCGCGATCTGGCCGGGATGCTGTCCATCAACCTGGAGGCATCCGGGTCGCTGAACAATCCCTCCGGCCTTTCGGGGCAGGGGGATCTCGCCGTCACGGACGGGCTGATCTGGAGGACAAAAATCCTGGACGGGATTTGGAAGCTTTTGTTCATCCCGGAATTCGAGGGCGTGGCCTTCACCGATGCCTCGGCCACCTTTACGGTCCGTGACCGCAAGGTCAGCACCGAGGACCTCTTGCTGAAAGGCATGGCGGCCGACATGGCCGGAAAAGGCTGGGTCGATTTTGACCGGAATCTGAACTTCTCGGTCTCCCCGACCTTCAAAGAGACCGAGATCATCCGTTCCCAATCCATTAAAAAAGGCCTTTCGACCCTGCTGGCGCGCACCGAGGGGTACATCGCCGTTGACATCACCGGGACCCTCGCCAAACCTCGCTACAGCGTCAATACCTTCCCGACCAAAATCATCGAAAAGGCCACCGACGCCCTGCTGGAAGGCGTCGGGGATGTCCTGCAGGGGATATTCGAATAACAATGGGATAAAATTCAGACCTGGGGGGAAAGATATTGCTCGAGGAGCCGGCGGACCTTGCGCATGGCCTTGCCGCGATGGCTCATGCGATCTTTCATCTCCGGCGGCAACTGCCCGAACGTCTTTTGATATTGGGGGATCCAAAAAAGCGGATCATAGCCGAACCCGTTTTTGCCGCGCGACCGGGCGGCGATCACGCCCCGGCAGCTTCCCGAGACCACACCGACGACACCGGACTTGTCCGTCAAAACCACATAACACCGGTAACGCGCCTGCCGTTCGGCCGGCGGGACACCGCGCAATTCCCTTAACAGTTTGGCATTGTTCTTTTTGTCTGTCGCCTTTTCCCCGGCGAAACGGGAAGAAAAAATGCCGGGCCGGTTCTTCAGGGCCTTGACCTCAAGCCCGGAATCCTCGCCCAAAGCCAATTTCCCGGTCCAAAGCGTGATCGTGGCGGCCTTTTTGGCGGCATTGGCCTTAAAAGTCCTGCCGTCCTCGACGATACGCGGGGCATCGGGATAATCAGCCAAAGAGGTGATGTTAAAATCAAGGCCGGATAACAACTCGCGGATCTCTTTGAGCTTCCCCTTATTTTTGGTGGCAACGACAAGTTCGGTCATGATATCTATCCTATGATGTGGAAATTAATAAGTGGATTGACAAAGGAATAAATTAAAGGAGGGCCATCCCGCCTACGGTCTTTTTTTGAATCCGGATCAATTCACGGATGCCTTTCTGGGCCAGCTTGACCAAATGATCGCATTGCAGCCGCGTAAAGGTCTCTCCTTCGGCCGTGCCCTGGACCTCGACGAGACGGCCCGACCCGCACATCACAACGTTCATGTCCATATCCGCGCGCGCGTCCTCCTCATAATTCAGGTCCAAAAACATCTTCTTTTCAAGGAGGCCCACGCTGACCGCCGCTACATAATCCCGCAGCGGGATTCTCTTCAGCACCTTTTTGCTCTTCAATTCCCGCAGGGCCAAGGCCAGGGCCACAAATCCGCCCGTGACCGCCGCCGTGCGTGTCCCCCCGTCGGCATCAATCACATCGCAGTCTATCCGGACCGTGCGTTCCCCCAAAACGGACCGATCCACGGCCGCGCGCAAAGAACGCCCGATCAAACGCTGGATCTCATAAATCCGGCCCGATGTGCTGTTGCGCCGGATCCGATCGGAACAGGAGGCGGGCAACATCCCGTACTCGGCCGTGACCCAGCCCGTGCCGGAATTCCTTAAAAAAGGCGGCACCGATTCTTCGATGACCGCGGTGCAACAAACCCGGGTCTTGCCGAAAGAGATCAAACACGAACCCGGCGCGTGCCGGACGTAATTCTTTTTGATACTCACCCGGCGCAGTTGATTTGTTTTTCTTCCGTCGGATCGTGACATATCTCAACTCAATTTTTGTATTCCGCCTCAACCATCGTCGTGATGCCGCCGCGCGGATTGACGATCGCACGAACCCGGGCCCATCGCGGCCGGCAGGCCCGGACGATATCGTCCAGGATCTTATTCACGAAATGTTCGTGAAAGATGCCGACATCCCGGTAAAAGAGCGTGTACATCTTGAAAGATTTCAGCTCCAGGCACCATTGGTCCGGGCCGTAGATTATCTTCAGGACGGCAAAATCAGGCAGGCCGGTCTTGGGGCAGATGCAGGTAAATTCCGGGACATCCAGCTCGATCGTGTACTCCCGGTCGGAGTACTGATTTTTCCATACCTCAATGGCCGGGGTCTTGAGCTGCCGGACCCCTTTTTGCAATCCTTCGTAGGAACTTTTCTTTGTCTTCATGCGCGTTCGTTGATGGGGTTGCGTCTTTCCCTTTTTTGGTATCATCTGATTCCAAGCCATTTATGCATTTGAGGGACTATTCTAACATCCTTCAGGGATTCCAGGCAAATTTTTTGAAAAGAAAGGCATTGCTCAAGCAAGGCCCGGTTGCACGAGCCGGACTCCGGCTGAAGAAAGACGGGGATGTCGGCGTCAATCCCGCTAATCAGCCTGGCCGCCTGCCGCAGATCCTCAACCGCGGTGCCGGGGGTTATCACGGCCTTCACGAACAGGTCTTTATCCCGGGCCGCACTCAAGAAAGCCGCATGCCTGTCCCAAAGGGCCGGCCCGCGCGTGGAGCTGGGCAGTTTAATATCCGCCGCGATAATGTCGATACCGTCCATAATCTTAAGCAGTTGGGCGTGTTCGACCGCGTTGGTGTCGAGATAGACCGCCAGCCGGGCCTTCTTAAAACGCGGCAATAATTCCTGAATAAAATCGGCCTGCAACAACGGCTCGCCGCCGGTTAGGCTGACCGAGTGACAGCCGTGCCACATCTTTTCGGCCTGCGCGATGACATCATCACTCGCCATCTCCTCAAAACGGCCTTTGGAAGGATCTCGGGCATAAGACGTGTCACACCAGGTGCAATCAAGCTGGCAGCCGAAGAAACGGATAAAGACCTGGCGGACCCCTACATATTTGCCCTCGCCCTGAACGCTCTGAAATATCTCGGAAATCTTACCCGTCATGCCTTTTGCCTGCTCTTCTTCGCTTTCGCCTTTTCCTTCTCCCTTTTTCTTCCTTCCTTTCTCCTTAATAAGGGGTCCTCCATCCCGGCCTCATCAAAGCCCTTCTTGCGAAGCAGGCAGCTGTCACATTTTCCGCACGGCCGGCGGCCGCCGCGGTAACAGGACCAGGTCAGATGATACGGGACTTTAAGCCGCAGCCCCATCCGGATAATCTGGGCCTTGGTCTTACGGATCAACGGCGTGATGATCCTGATCGAGCGTCCCTGTGTCCCGGTCTTTAATCCCGTCCGGAATGTCCTCTGCAGGGCACGAAAGAATTCAGGCCGGCAATCAGGGTAACCCGAATAATCGATCGCATTAGCTCCGATAAAGACGGCCTCGGCCCCCGTTATCTCGGCGTGGGCAGCGGCAAAACTCAAAAAAATCAAATTCCGGGCCGGCACATAGGTTGACGGTATGCGGGCCGAAAAGTTATGCCTGTTTTGGGGCAGTCTCCGGGTCTTGTCCAACAGGGCCGAACCTGTTCGCGGCAGGGCCATCGGGATAAGCCGGTAAGGAAACCGGCCGTGCCGGGCGATACGGACCGCCTGGCGGATCTCCTTTCTATGACGCTGGCCGTAATCGAAGATCAGGCACAAAGGACGGTAGCCACGCCGGCGGGCCTCATACAGGACCGTAGCGGAATCCAGTCCGCCGGATAATAAAACGATCGCTTTTTTCATAACCACGGGACGGTTGAATGATGATTTAAGAATCAGGCGAATAGGTCACGCTGCAGCTATCGGATTCCCAGACCCGCACTTGCTTCACCCGGTAAGGGCCGTCCGGCCCGAGGAAGGCTTCATAAATATAACGGGCCAAATTTTCGGTCGAGGGATTGTTCTCCTTGAAATAAGGCAGATCATTGAGGCAGACATGATCCAACGTGTTGAGAAAGGCGTGAAACTTTTCTTTGACCTCGCGGAAGTCCACCACCAGGCCGATCTCATTCAGCGTTGGAGAGGAAATCACGATCTCGACTTTCCAGGTGTGTCCGTGCAGATTCTCGCAGGGGCCGTTGTAATTCCTCAGGAAATGGGC
Organism: uncultured Planctomycetales bacterium; assembly: GCA_964494745.1. Classification (GTDB taxonomy): domain Bacteria; phylum Omnitrophota; class Gorgyraeia; order Zapsychrales; family JANLHA01; genus CAZBSU01. The sequence goes on from CAZBSU010000002.1 coordinate 4,933, forward strand.
CGAAGAGAAATCGGCCGCGACAGACAGGTCAAACATCTAGGCTATCCTTTTAACATTCTTTATCTTGTAACCCAAAAACCGTTCGGCCGTGCGGCTGAAATGCGAGGGCATATCGCTGACCCAAAAGGTGGTCCGGCCGGGGGATCGGGTCAATTTATTTTTATCTATTCTACTCAAAAAATCCCGGACTTCAAGGGCAACCTCTTCAGCGGAATCGATCAGATTGACACGCCGGCCTAATATCTTTTTAAACACCGGTTTCAGCAAAGGATAGTGGGTGCAGCCGAGGATCAAGGTATCGGCCCTTGAACGCTTGATCATGGCCAGATACTCCCTGGCAATAAGCCGCGTGGCCTTGCCGCGAAACTTGCCTTCCTCGGCCAGGGGAACAAATAAAGGGCAGGCCTGGCCGATAACCCTGATCGAAGGGTTCAGAGATTTGATCTTGCGTTGATACGCCCGGCTGGCAATGGTCGCGGGCGTGGCAATGATGCCCACCACTTTATTCCGGGTGCTGGACACGGCCCGCCGGACACCGGCCTCGATAACTCCGGTGATCGGCAATTTAAAGCCCCGTTTGAGCGCGGTTAAGGCATAACTCGACGAGGAATTGCACGCCACGACCACCATTTTGACATGATGCCGAAGCAGAACGCGCACGTTCTCTTTGGAAAAACGGATAATCGCTTCCCGGGATTTGGTCCCGTAAGGAACACGGGCCGTATCCCCGAAGTAAACGATATGCTCGTGGGGCAGATGCCGGCGCAGGGCCTTGACCACGGTCAGACCGCCGAGCCCGGAGTCAAACACCCCGATCGGATGATTTCTTTTCTGAGTTGTCATAGGTGTCCTGTGATAATCAATGCCTGAACCCGGCTGAAAAAGACCTCAACTGCCGTAGTGGGCCGTGTAATCATAGATACTGTCGGCCAGCCCCTCGGCAATGGCCTGCCGGTATGAATTTTTCCGCAACAATCCCTCTTCATGTGCATTCGAAAGGAAGCCCACCTCCACCAGGATAGCCGGCACGAGGGTATTACGCAAGACAAAATAATCCGCCTGCTTGGCGCCGCGATTCTCGGCGCTGGTCACCCGGGATAAATCCTTGGCAACCGTTTCGGCGAAAACACGCGAGGCCTCTTTCTTGTTTTCATACAGCAGGTCCTGAACGATCTTCTCGACCTGAGGATGCCCTTTTTCCATGGCGAGCTTATCGAAAAAAATGGCATGGTTTATCTGGCGTTGCGGCTCACGCTGTTCCTCCCAGGTCAGATCGCGCAGATAATAAACCTCTATCCCGTCGGGATATCGCGACGGGCAAGAGTTCGCATGGATGCTGACGAATAGATCTACGGACCCGGCAGCCGCGATCTCAGTCCTCTTTTCCAGGGTGATAAACTCATCCCCGGAACGGGTCATGGTCACCTCGAATCCCTTCTGACGCAGACTCGCGCCCAGCCGCCGGGCGATATCCATGACAACGTCCTTCTCATAAAGCCCGTTGCATCCGATCGCCCCCGGATCACGACCGCCGTGCCCGGCATCGATCACGATCCGGCGCATCTGCGGAGGCTGGCTATCCGGGATCTCCAGCAGGGCCGTGATCACCCGGGATTCGAAGTCCGGCGGGACGACGATAGCCTGATTCTGCCGCGTCAACGGCCCGTTCAAACGGATCTCCCGCCCGTCCAGGACAACCAGGTCGCTGCCGATCATGCCGCGGGCTTCAATACCTGAAAATCGCAGTCGGACAGTCTGCGTGACCGTATCCCAATGCATCTCAAGTAAATGCCGCGCGCACAAATCCTCTAGATTCAAAGGCGTAAGCTCGGCTCGCTGGGACGGCCGGGGGGCTGTGGCACAACCCGTTGCGACAAACAGCAATCCCGCGGTCAGATAACACAAAATATTTCTCTTCATCATAGCAGTCATCCGAGCTGACATCAGGCTCAATACAGGGGAGAGGGTATATCGCCGGTAATGATCTTGGGCGTGAGAAAAATGACAATCTCCGTTTTACGCAGCAGTTTATCTTTATTGCGAAAGGCGTTCCCCAAAAGCGGGATATCGCCTAAAAGGGGCACTTTGTTGACGCTGTCGATCTCCTCCTCCTTGATCAACCCACCGATCACGATCGTCACGCCGTCCTTGACCAAAACCGTGGTCTCCGCCTCGGAGGTGTCGACCACCGGAACGGTATTGTTGTTCCCGGTGGTGATCGTGCTGGTCACCGAGCTGACCTCGGGACGGATCTTGAGCGTGACAAAGTCATCTTTGTGAATAGTCGGCGTGACGTATAATTTAACGCCCACTTCGATAAAATTGACGCTCTCGGAGGTTGTCGTGGGCCCGGAAGCGGTCGTGGTCGTGGTCGTGGTCACATAGGGCTCACTCGAGCCGATCAGGATCTTGGCCTCCTGATTGTTGATAGCCGTGATACTGGGGCTGGAAAGGATATTGCTGATGCCTTCGGTCTGCAGAGCCTCGACGAGAAATGTATATTCGTCAGAGGAGACCGTCCCGATACTCAGCGATCCGCGTTTACTGGTGGCAGACAGGATATCGAAATCAGATTTCAGGCCCAGGTTATGGTAATCCTTGACAATGCCTTCCCAATCGATGCCGAACTTGTGCTGCTTGCTGAGGACGACCTGAAGGATCTTGGCCTCGATAAGGACCTGTTTTTCTTTTATATCAAAGGCCCGGATCACCTGCTTGATCTTTTCCATGTTGGACAGGGCATCGGTCACGACCAGACGATTGGAACGCTCGTCATATCTGACCTGACCGATATCGGGCGTCAGGATTTCCTGAATCTTATCCGCCACGTCCTGGGCCTGGGAATAGTTCAAATCAAACATCTCGGTATGAACCGCAACGTCAATGCGCCTGATCAGGTCCGCCATCACGCGCAATTTTTCAGGCGTATCCATCAGGACCAGCGTGCGGGACTTGGAATCGGAGATGATCTTCCCGGCCGGGCTTTTGAGTTCGGTAAGCAGGGTCTTGGTGTCCTCTGTGTCGGCGTGGACCAAGTGCTGAATCTGGGTTTGGATATCACCGCCGAACTTGATCCCGTAACGCGCCTCGTATTCCGCGGCGGACATGACCTGGATAATGCCGTCTTCCATGCGATAAGCCAAACCATTGGAATCCAGGATAATGCGCAGGGCGTCTCGGACCCTGACGTCTTTCAGATAAATCGAGACCTGACCGCCGATGTCCCGCCCGGCGATAATATTCAGATTGCTTTTCTCCGAAATAAGTTTCAGGACATCAACGATATCCATATTCTTCAAGTTCAGGACATCGATCACGATGTCATCCGGAAGTTGTTCCTGCGTCGGCGATGGCTGGGCTTGTTGCCCCAACGCTTGGTCCGGGGGCTCCGCCGCCCGCGGCATCAGGGTCTCCCGGCGCGACCTATCGGCGGCAGAATCAAAAGACCGGTCGGAAAACCCGGTCGCCCGCCGGCCAACGCGCGGGATATCGGAAGACTCACCTGGCTGGAAAAGAAGATCGTCATCCGGGCCGGGGCCGGGCCAAAAAAGCTCAGGATCGGCGCGTCCGGGACCCGGACGCAGATAAGGGCTGCGGCCCGTTTCGGGCCAAGAGGGAACGTCAAAAACCTTCTCATAGGCATCCAGGGCCTCTTCGACATCCTGAGATGCCGGCTGAGCGGCCGGGGGCCGCTGCCACCCTACCTCGCAGACAAACCACAGGCCTAATAAAAATATTGCGGTTAATTTTTTGTAATTCAGCATGTACTCGGATTTATCCCGGTGTCCTAATTTCTCGGAACGAGCTTGATCTCATTGCCCCCGGATCGGAATATGATCCGGTCCGGCAATATTTCCTTCAAGGTCGCCTCGCCTAATTTGTCTCCCACCGTTAAAAAGATCGTTTCCCTATCCTGAATGCGTTCCACAACGGCCTGAGGCCTATCCGCGTCAATGACAATCCCGACCAGGTTAAATTCCTGGCTCAGGTCAAACTCGGGGGTCTTGCTCGGTTCGGGCGTCGGCATCGTCTGGACCGGGGTGATGATCTTTTTTTCATGAGGGACCGCAAAGATATCCCGGCTTTCAAAAAGGGCCCGGTCAGCCTCGAAATCCCCCGGCACCGGCACGGCCGGTTTCACGTCCGGGAGGTCTTCCTCGAGGGCATCGTCCGTATTCACGGCGATCAGGGCCGTTTCCTGCGGGACAAAAAAACTATAAACGATCATCAGAACAAGCCCGGCGGCAAGAAGAACCAATAGCTGCGTGGCTTTATTCAGGACAGAAAGTAACGGACTTTGTTTTTGCATACCTGCGAAATATTCCTGACCCGAGACGGGACCTCAGCCAACATCATCAGTAATTATACTTTGCCATATTGGCCCAGTCGAGTCAAGTTGTGTTTGTGTTATTATAGGATTATTGTTATTTATAGGGTTATTAAAACGCCAAAAGCGGGCTTCAGGGGATAAGGATTTGTTTGAAGACAAGCTGACAGCGCAGTTTTTCGGCCTTAAAATACTCCCTGCGCAAAGTGAGTTCATCGAGAAAATACTGATAGGGCGGCCCCTGCATGATGTGGATGAAATGGAGAATATCGGTCAGCCTTCCTTCCAGTGACATGCTGACCGAAAAATGGTTGAATGAATCCACCGTCCTGAGCCGGTCGGGTTTCATGTCCGTGATCGGCACGCTGATGCGGGCGGAGACGGCCTGGATGTCGGACAACATCTTCGACATAATCTCTTCCGGCGAGTCTTTCTGTTTATACTGAGCCCAAAGCGGCTGATATTCCCGCCGGGCCTCTCTGGCATCCTGGACAAACCGGCGGTGACGCTCCATCTTCTCCTGCGCTATCTCGATCTGATCCTTGACCGACTCGACATCTCCGCTCAGCCACGGCAAACCGAATTGGAGAAACAGGGCCGCCAGCGCCACCACCACCAGCACATAAGCGATCTTTTGCTCCCGGCCTGTCCATTTATGTCGTGGCGCCATGATCTATCCCCCTGCCTCCCCGGCTTTCAATTGACAGATAATCTTAAACTCCGTGTATTCCTGGCGAAACCGGACTCTTTGCGTCGCGTATTGCAGGGTGACATCCTGAAAAACCGGCGATTCCACCAGGCGGTTTTGAAAAAGATTGACCTCCCTGCCCGATGCCGCATTGCCCTGGATCGACAGCATCCCCTGGTTGTCGAGGTTCAGGGTTTGAAAATTGATCTCCCCCGGAGTCAGCTGATACAGCTCGCGGAATATTTCGACGAAACGTATCCGTTGCCCCTGCAGGTCGGCAAAAGCGCGCAGGACATCCACCTCCTGTTTAGCGTTATCCGTCAAAGACCGTGCCTGTTTTAACTGTTCCTCCACCGCCTGCAAACGCTGTTTGTCCCGGTAAACCTTCGTCCCGAACAAACCGAGGCCCAGCAAACCGGTTATCAGCAACGCAAGAACAAAACGCAGGACAACCCGGCGACGGATGCGGGAGGCCTGATTATAGACGACCTCCTGAGGCATCAGGTTGACAAACGCATGCCCTTTCTCGAGCAGGAACCCGATGCTGCGGGTCAACGACAGCCCTTCCGCCTTCCGCTGGGGAGGCATGCCTAAGGCCTTGTCATAACCCAGATGATCAAACGAGGTCAGGACATCGACCGGGACACGGTAATATTCCTCCAGCTTCTGCGCCATCTGCACCCGCGCCTCCGTGTTGGCGACCACCACGATACGGGTGATATCCGGGCCCATATTTTCCTTGATATAAGCACCCAAGGTCAACCCGATCTGCTCCAGAAACGCCTCCATCTTATCCTCTACTAGATCACGGGACCCGAAACGAATATTACGGGAAAAAAATAATTTGTCCCGATGACAAAAACAAACCTCGGTATTGTCATCATCTACATCCACAAGCATCAAACAGGCGGCGTCCGTCAATTTGGCCACCCTTTTTTGAAAAAGATACCAGTGCAGGATTCCCTGAGAGCCCAAAAAAAGATGCCGCGGGGTCAGGTTCTGCCTCTGCAGGACTTTTAAAAAATAAAGGACATTCTCCTTCTGAACGACGGCGATCAAAACACGTGAATATCCCTGCAGATCCTTATCAAGAATAAAATGGCCGAACACGATCTCCTCACGCGGGAAGGGCCCGAGTTGATTGATCTGAAGGCTAACCATATTTTCGATCTCTTCATCGCTGTGGGAAGGAAGCGTGATCTGTTTCAGGATAGCGTAGCGCCCGGGAATCAAGGCGGCCAAAGAGGAAATATTCTTCCCCCGAATCAACTGCGCCAAGGCTCGGTCGAAATCCTGGGGCTGCTGCCCGGCCAACGGCACATGTTCGCAGAGCGTGACCACATGCTGTCCGCGGGCCCAGCGCAATTCCAGGAGCTTAACATGACTGTCGGTGAATTCAATACAGGTTGTCAGATCTTTTTTCATACAAATGTCCCAACAAAACAACTTGATCCGCTGTCTGCCGCCTCAGCGTCTGCGCCAGGACAGGATCGTCAAATCATTACGGTCAACCACGGCCTCGATGACCGTCGTGATGCCGCTTTGCGGTTCCTCGCCGCGAACCCGGATGCGCAGATAACGCGCCGACCTGGCCTGATGCCTTTGCATGCTTAAGGCGATCACCCGTTCTTTCGCATTCAGCGGCATGCTGGCCAGCTTGACCGGGCGGTCATCGGCAGTAGCGGCCTGGCCGTCATCCCCGCGCCGGTGCATGAGCACCTTTTCCACCAGGCTGTCTGCATCCATAACCTCGGCATTGGTATAACTTCCGGAGTAATGCCGGGCCACGGCCTGCAGGATCTCATGCGGGGCCGTATCGAAATTAATCCGCAGGGCCCCTCCTTCCGGAATCACGGTCAGAAAAGGCCGGACCTGTTCAAATATCTCCGGGGTCACACCCCTGACCGCCGTCAGTTCCTCAACACTGTCAAACGCCCCGTTCTTGCAGGTATAGGGCCGTTCCAGCGAAAGATAATAATCATTTTCGGCACCATACGCCGGGTTCAGCGGGGCATCATCAATATCCCGCCAGTCCACGACCGCCGTGGCAATCTCCTCGGCGACATCCTGCTCCTGCCCCAGCAGCATCAACAGGTTGATCAATATCCCGTCATTCTGCGGACCGACCGCATTAAGGTTCAACCGGCTCTGTTCATCGCCGAACCCGAATACTGCCGTCTTGAGCGCACTTCCACGGCCGATGGGCCGTTCGATACTGAACCGGTTGTCTCCGACCGGGATATCCTCAAATAAATCCGCCGGGGTCTTGTCTTGATCAAGAATAAAACCGCAGCGATAAAGGGTATCGCCCTCGGCGCCCCCGGCCAAGCCGTTATCCCGCGCGATCCGGGCCATCGCATAGGCCAGGCCCGACAGGGCGGCTGCCCGCGACTGCGTCTTGGCCAAGGCATACCGGGTCAGCTGTATCTCCACGCCGATCTGCCGGCTCAGACCGATCGCCATGATCGACAAAATCATCAGAAGCCATAAAACAACAATCAATATTATACCAGAATTATTATTGTGTCTTAGAGAGAAGCGAAAAAAAATCATTTTTTCCCCAACAACGCGCTCTTGATATTATTTGCTTTGAATCACCAACCCGTCTGTCCCTTTTGCGGCTGTGACGCCGGGAATAAAAAACTCCTTATGCACGGCCAACCGCCGGCCGTCCTGAGGGAAGACAAATGTCATTTCAAAACGAATCGCGGCCGGTTGACCGAGCCCGATCCATTCATTCTCCCATTCCGGGTCTTCCTTCGCATCGATAGATTCCCGGCCGGCATATGAAAAAAGCAAACTGTTTTTAAGGATATGCGTCCCGAGAATCTGCTTTTGAACGTCCTGGGCTGTATCCAAATCCTGGTAAGGGAAAGGCCGCTCTTCCCGGACTATGAAAACCCAGTCTTCGGCCTGTTGGTCAGACCAGCTTGTCCCGGCGGCAGAGGCCCGCTGGGCGCGGTTGACCATGACCTGATAGATACGGTTCTGCTCGGGGGGCTCCAGGTAATAGGCGATCTCCCGCAGCCCATTATCACCGGCAACGACCAGGGAAAGGCTTTGTTCCTGGCCGATAAAGGAACGGTCCAGTTGATCATCCTCGGTCAATCCGAAGATATCCCTCTGGGTGACGGTCACATTCTTTTGCGTCGCCTCACGAACGATCACCTCCTGCCGGAAAGAGGAACCGAGCTGAGTTTTGTAGCTAACCATATTTTCAAGATCCAGGCTTAGGGTATCGATAATCCCGTGGGCATCCCGGAACAGGCTTTCCAGGTTTTGCGCCTGGCGATTCAACCGGACAGCATTCGCGAACACGCCATAGACCGTCGTAGACAAAATCCCGAAGATCATGATCCCCATCAGGACCTCAACTAAGGTAAAACCTCTGGTCTTGAAAAGGCGTTCTGACACCGGGGTCTTCATGGCCGCCTCGTCATGTCCTGTTTGATGTTCATGGTCAGCCCCCGATTAAGGTTCCGTCACCCAGAGTTCGGAGAGGACCTTCTTCTCTTTCCCTCCGGCCGTCCAGCCGATTTCGACGGTCACGGCCTTCAGCTTATCCAATTCCCGGGCCTGGTCGGCGAGCGGATCCCTCTCCTTAAGGGCATATCGAAAATGCTCATAGGGCTCTTCAAACGGCCCTTGATCATCATCGGCCCCCTCGGAGAAGGTCATGAGCTGGGCTATTTTATTATCCAACAACCAGGCCGCCTGAGTATAATCGCGTATATAGCTCACCCCGCGCAGGCACGTCATCATTGATGAAATAATGACCGTCAAACTGACAGACAGGATGACCACGACCAGCAAAACCTCGATCAGTAAAAAACCGTACCTGGTTGTCCTTTGTCTGCGTCTCATCGAAAACCCCTTTATTCCACACGACCGTGGAGAACCAGGACCCGGGCATGCTGATCCTGGGTCGAAAGTGTCAGGCATTGATCCCGGCGGCATAAAAACAACCGCCCCCCTTCTATGCGGCCGTCCGGATAGAATTCAAACGTTCGCTGAGTCGCTTCCAGTTCAAGCTCGGAAGGGATCATAAATGTGCGTCCCCAGCGTCCCGGCAGCGGCCTGGTCTCCGCTGCCTGCGTCGAGCCGGAGGCCTGCCCGGAATAAGACCGCAAACGGTAGGATCGCATGTCTTCGCTGAGGATGAATCGAAGACCTTGCTGATACGCAACCGCGCGCCCCTGGGCATAACGCATCAAGGAGGCTATTTGATTGGTGGTTGATGTCAGGATGATGTTTCTGAACGAACCGCTGAAGTTCGGGACCGCCATCGCGGCCAGCACACTCAAAATAATCACGACTAGCACAATCTCGATAAAAGTAAATCCCCGGCTCGTTTGTCGATTAAACGGCAACATCAATCCTGGCGTTTTGGTAGGAATCACAAAATTTCTTTCGGGATCGGGACGGGATTAAAACGACGCCTCTTCCCCCGTCTGCCAATTTCTGATATCATCCCCGTTGTCCTGCTCGTCAGGACCCGAAGAATACAGATCATAACTCTCGGGATTGTGTTCTCCTGGAGATTGATATATGTAGGCGTGCCCCCAGGGATCTTTGGGGATGACCCGTTTTTTGAGATACGGCCCGCTCCAATTTTCCGGGACCGGCGATGAATTGGGTTTTGTCAGCAGGGCCCGCAGTCCCTGCTCCGAGGTGGGATAGCGGCCATTATCCAGTTCGTACATATCCAGGGCCATTGCCAGATTGGCTTCGATATCGGCCTTGGCCGCGGCGATACGGGCCTGCTTCCCCCGGCCGGCGATGTTCGGGATCACCATCCCGACCAGAATGCCGATGATAATCACCACCAGCAGGATCTCCGTCAGGGTAAACCCGGCCGCCATCAAATATCTTTTTCTAACCATCGAATCCTCCTCGCTTTTATCCTCATCTTAAATCTTTCCCTTTTATATACCCGCCACCCCTTTTCTTTTACCGCTGTGAATGAAGACCAAGCAGAACCAGGAAGTGCCTTGAGGCGAGTTCCGGAACCTCTCGCCTTCATCAAATTCAGGAAAGGCGAGAGGCGTGAGGACTGTTTGAGCCTCAAGGCACTTCCTGGTTCTGTTGACGATTAAATTTGCTCATAGCGTTAATCTTCCATCCTTTTTACTGAATAATTAAATTCATCCGGAAGATCGGCATCAACATGGCCATAACCACAAAACCGACAATCACACCCATAACCAAAATCAGCATCGGCTCCATCAATGACAACATCCTTTTGATAAAACGCTGCGAACGCCGCTCATAATAATCCGCCAATTTATACAGGCCTTTTTCCGTATGGCCGGACTCGGCGCCCACCGCCACCATGCTGACCACGGTTTCCGGAAAATATTCATTGCCGGCCAGCGCCGCGGCCAGACTCTTGCCGTCCTGGACATCAGCGGCGACGTTCCGGACCTGGCGTCGCAGGACCTCGTTCTCCAGCACCCGTCCGACCGAATCCAAAGCAGCCAGGATCTCGACTCCGCTTTCCAGCAGCGTGCCCAGCGTCCGGGCAAAACGACCCAGCTGGATATCCCGCAAAAAATCGCCGACTAAAGGCACCCTTAATTTCAGACGGTCGAGCATGAGTTTGCCTTTCGGGGTCGCATACGCCTTTTTCAAATACAACAAACCGGCGGCTAACAACACCAGAAAAAGCCACCAAAATTTGGCAAAAAAACCGCTGATGGCAATAAGCACCACGGTCGGCAGAGGCAGGGCCTGATTCAAATCCTCGAAGATCAACGTAATGCGCGGGATGACCCAGGTCAACAGCACAAAAACGGTGATCCCGCCGACAATAACGATCAGGGCCGGATACAACAGGGCCGTCGTGACCTGATTCCTGACATCCTGATCCCGTTCGTTGAATTCCGCCAAACGGTCCATCACCAAATCCAGATTGCCGGCCATTTCTCCGGAACGGGCCATGTTCACATACAATAACGGAAAGATATCCGGAAATTGGCTCAAGGCCCGCGAAAAGGATCCGCCGTCGCGCACAACCGTTATCATCTGCCGAACATCCTCTTTGAAACCGGGATGACGCATCTGGCGCTGGACGATGATAAGGGTTTGCAAAAGAGAAACACCCGCGCCCAAAAGATCACTCACTTGCCGGGTGAACATCAGGACGTCGCCCGCCGGGACGCCGCGTCCCGGGAAAAAAGTCCCGCCGCTGGGTGTCTTCTGGGCCTTGCGGCTGTCGCGTTGGGGTTTTTGCTTGATGTGAATCGGGGAAAGGCCCCGCTCCAGGAGCTTGGCAACCGCGCCGTCGGAGCTTTCGGCCTCGACCAGACCTTCGACGATCTTTTGGGGGCCCTGTTTGGCTTTATAAACGAATTGCATAAGTGTCTTTTAACGCCGCATGACACACGCCGAGGCGACCTAAAATATTTCTATGCCCCCGGCGCATCTCGGACAACGTTAATTTTCTTCCTTGGTAACACGGACAACTTCTTCGGGCGTCGTCAACCCCTGCCGCACCTTTTCCCAACCGTGGCGCAAAAGGATTTTCATGCCCTGCTCCCGGGCCTTCTTCCTTATCTGTCCCGACGAGGCCCGGCTGTTGATCAGCTCCCGGATATCCTCGGACATCGGTAAAAATTCGTAAATGCCTTCGCGGCCGTAATACCCGGTATTATTGCAGTAATTGCAGCCCTTGCCTTCGTAGATGGTGACGCCCTCGACATCCGCCGGCGACAGCCCAAAATCATGAATAATGTCCGGCGTCAGATTCCGTTCGGTCTTGCAGCGCGGGCAGATCAACCGGATCAGGCGCTGGGCGATGAAACACTCGACCGCGCTTGAGATCAGATACGGCTCAACGCCCATATCGATCAAACGGGTGATGCCGCTGACCGCGTCGTTGGTATGCAGGGTGGAAAAGACCAAGTGACCGGTCAGGGCGATCTGGATCGCGATCTCAGCCGTTTCCAGATCGCGGACCTCCCCGACCATCATGATATCCGGGTCGTGACGAAGCATCGAGCGCAGGCCGCGGGCAAAGGTCAGGCCGATCGTCGGATAGATCTGAACCTGGGTGATCCCTTTAAGCTGATATTCGATGGGGTCTTCGATCGTGATAATCTTGCGGTCGGCCTTGTTGATCCGCGACAAACAGGCATACAGGGTTGTGGTCTTGCCGCTTCCGGTCGGCCCGGTGACATAAATGATCCCATGCGGCTTATGGACCAGCCGGTCCAGCTTGGTCTGATCCTCCGCCGAAAGCCCGAGCTCGCTCATATTATATAATTTGGCCGACGACAAGATGCGGATCACGGTGCTTTCCCCGAACTGGGTCGGCAGGAAAGAAACCCTCAAATCCAGATCGGTATTGCCGATACGCACCTGAAACCGGCCGTCCTGGGGCAAACGTTTCTCGGCGATATTCAGCCGTGACATGATCTTGATACGGGAATTAATGGAATCCTTGAAATGAAAAAGGTTGCCCGGGACCTGGGCGTCACGCAGGATCCCGTCAACCCGGTAACGGATCATGAGCTCGTTTTCAAACGGCTCGATATGGATATCCGTGGCCCGCTGGCGGTAAGCCTCCATCAGGATCTGATTGATGAACTTCCCGATCGAGGCCTCGGAATCGATCTCGGATATATCGGTTATTTTTGTCTCGACCGCCTCGGGCGGCTGGACGGCATCCATCATACGGGCGATGGTCTCGGCCCCCACGCCGTAATATTTCCGGACCGCCTCAGCGATATCCTTCTCGCTGGCCAGCACCGTCCTGATCTTGAACGGCACGATCAGGCTGATACCGTCGATCACATTGATATCCAAGGGATGCGAGGTCGCCACGGTCAGGAGATCGGACTCAAACCGCACCGGAACGACTTTGTAATAAACCGCGAACTTGGCCGGGATGCGGGCGATCACGTCACGGGGGATATTGATATTGCGGAGATTGACGAATTCGACCCCCAGCTGACCGGCCAAAAGGGGCATAAAGACCGATTCCTCGTCCACAAAACCGAGGGTCATCAGGGTGACACCAAGCAGCTCCCCGGTCTCACGCTGTTTTTTAAGGGCGATATCCAGCTGGTCGGTATTGATCAGACCGTTCTCAACCAGGATCTCGCCAAGGCGCTTTTTGGGGTTGTTTTGGGACATGCAGCCTTCCTCATTTTTATATTAGTATATTATAACAATCCGCCGGTTTCAACAGAGAAGGCCCTTTTAGCGAACCGGAACATCGGGATGAAACTTCGTTAAGGATAATAATATCAAGGGGGACTGTTTGAAAGGCATTTTATGCGGAAGGCGGGGCGGTATTCCCCATCTCGTCCCTCTCTGTTATGAGGACCTTGGCAATACGGTGGGAACTCTTGACCATGCCGTAGCCGGTGACAAAGACATAAATCCCGACCTGGACATGCAAATAATTCTGCTCCAGAAGATCGATAACAATAATGATAAATCCGATCAAAACGGAAAAGAATCCGCAGATATCACAAATCGTGCTGAGCCTTTCCAATGACACCCGGTTTTCAGCCCGCATGTACTCTAACTCCTTGTAACAAAACAGATTTTAAGGAACGCGCCATTTAGAAACCGTTAATATTAGTTTACCATAGTCCCGAAGGGCCTGACCATACCGGTCAAATCAAGATCGCATGAGATGAAACAGAAAAACATATTTTGTTGATTCCGGCCCGACTCCATGTAGAATGGTTACATTCCCTTTAAGATCTTGACACTCTTTAAATATCCCATGATCGCCGAACATCTTGAATTATACAAAAAGTGGTTTAAGGATTACGCCCGCAGCTTTCTCGGCGGAAGCGAAACCGATGACAATAATATCCAGATCAAGATCGACCACACCCGGCGCGTCTGTGACGAGATCACCTTCCTGAGCCGGAGCCTTGGCCTGGACAAAGACGATATCGCTCAGGCCCAGATCTGCGCACTTTTTCACGATGTCGGCCGTTTCGAACAATACAAACGCCACGGCACCTATGCCGACCATCAATCCGAAGACCATGCCCAGTTGGGCGTGACGATCCTCCGTCAGCAAAAAGTCTTAGCCAACCTGCCCGCGGCACAACGGGAACTGATCATCCGTGTGATTGCCTGCCATAACCTCGCCCGCCTACCTGACGATCTGGACGAGCGCACCTGTTTTTTTGCGCGCCTCCTGAGGGACGCGGACAAACTCGATATCTGGCGGGTCGTCGTCGCCTATTATCGTGAACGCGAACACAAGCCCAACACGGTCATCGAGCTGAATCTGCCCGATACCCCCGGTCTATCTGCCGGCGTCCTGAACGATCTGCGCGCCGGGCGGTTCGTGGACCGCAGGCATATCCGCAATCTCAACGATTTCAAACTGCTCCAGGTCGGATGGATTTATGACCTCAACTTTCCCGCGACTTACCGTCTTGTCAAAGAAAGGAATTATCTGGGCAGTATCCTGGGCCACATAACCGACGGCCCCGAGCTGGCCAAGGTGCGCGCCCTGATCACGGCTTTCCTGGAGGAAAAAACAAGGCATCAATAGTCCAAAACCCGGGCGCGGATAAAGACCACATGCTCAATCCGCCGGCTCTTTGTGCGTTGTCTTTGGAAAACCCGGCCGAGAAAAGGGACATCCCCCAGCAGGGGGACCTTACGGGTCATCTGAATCTGTTCCTCTTCGAACATCCCGCCGATCACGGCCACCTTATCGTCGCCCACAGCCAAGTCAATCTTTGCCTGCCCCCCTTTTTCTTTTCGAAGCGGACGCGACGGGATTACCGTTAACGTAAGGGACTGGTCCAGATGCACGACCGGCACAAATTCAAAATCCATTCCCTCCGGCAGGGAGCTGTCTTGAGAAACGTCGGCCTGGGGCCCCGCGCCCGTCTTCGCACGGCTTCCGGCATCCTTTAGCTCAAGCGTCATCTCTTTATTGGCAAACCCGACCCCCAAAGTGATTTTGTCCCGGGCCAGAGCCATGACGCCCGGGCCCGGGGCAAACGACATCTGCCCCACGGTATCCATCGCCTCCATCAGGACATCATAATCCTCCTGACTGATACTCCCGACGCTGACATCCTTGTCATACGGTGTGCAGGATGACTCATCCTCGGTCAGGCAGCGGTAATCAGACACGATCGCCTCCCAGTCGATTCCGCTCTGGTATTCCTCGGATAAAATAACCCGCACGCTCTCGGTCTCGATCATGACGCGATGGGGCACGTCCCAGGCCTGGACCGATTCGGTGATCCGGGCCAGGGCCGGGACCGTATCCGTGACGATCACCTTGCGCTCTGTCTCATCATAACGGGCATAACCGCGGTCATCGGTCAACAACTCCCGCACCTTTCCCAGGACTTCCTGACCAGGGGCATACGCCAGCAGAAAGATCTCCGTCCGGACCTCAACATCCTTCTTCGCCATCAAGGCCGTCATGTCCTTTAAATTGGCCGGGGTGTCGACCAGGACCACGGTCTTGTGATCGCCCGATAAGGTGATTCGGCCACGGGAACCCTTCAACTCTTCCAGCTGGGGAAGGATGACCTGCGGATCGATGTATTTGAGACGGACAACCCGGGATGAAAAATTTTGATCAAACCGGTAGCTGTATTCGCTCTCAAATGTCTCCGCGGTCATAATCCGCACACCGCTGTCTTTCACGACCATGGCCAGACCGTGGCGGTCAACCAACACCTTTAAAATATCCCGCACCTCAACGTCGGCAAGGGTCAACGTCACCGAGCCAACCACCCCCGCGTCCACCTGGATCGGCAGGCCGCTTTGACGCCCGATCGACCGCAAGGCGAGAAAAAGGTCTTCCTCTTGGAACTCCACCCGTATCCGTTCGCTCAAAAGGGCCTCGGGGTCGATCAGCTCCAGCGCAGGCCTTTCGGGCGCGGGGGTCGCCGGCACCGGCGATGAAGTCACGGCCCCCGATTCAGACGGCCCCTGCCTTTCTTCCTGCAAAAGCGCCTCGGTCTGATCCAGGGCATCCAGGGCGTTCCTGATGACCGCGTCTTTGTCTTCGGCTTTCGGTTCTGTCAAAAGAAAAAGACTGAATAACAGCGCTAAAACACATGCAGCCATCCGCTGCCAGGACAGTAAAGTCCGACTCATAAAAGCCCTGCGTGGATTATTCACGTAACGACGTTTATTCTTCAAAATACATGGCCTTCTTGATTTTATCCATCTGCGTCTGCCGGCGCGGGTCGTTCGGATAGCGTTTGAGCAACTTCCGCTCGATCTCGAATGCTTCGTGCAAACGGCCTATCTGTTTAAGGATCTCGGCCTTGGTATCAAGATAAGCATAATTATCGGGATCATCGTCCAGCGCGCGGTTCACCAGTTCCAGCCCGCGGTCAAGATGTTCACCCCGCTGCGCGTAAAGCCAGGCCAAATCGTTATGCGCGGGCACATGATCGGGCTGCTCGCGGATACTCTGCTGCAGCAGCTCTTCTTTTTGCTGATCTGTCAACTGAAAATAGCGCACCTGATATTCGAAATACGCCGGATTGGCCAACAGCACCATGACAAGCGGGATCACCGTCATGCCGAAATTGAAAGCATAATGAGCCATAATTGAAGGAATACTTGATCCGGTCCAGGCCCGCAAGACCGTAAGCACAAAACCTAAAACCGTAACCGCGGCGATGGCCGCCCAGTCGCCCCAATACTGATCATAATGCAGCAACGCGAATACCAAGCCGATGACCGCCACGGCGAAAAGGTTTCCTTTTAAACGGGCGAGCACCTGAAAAAAATAACCACGAAAAATAACCTCCTCAAAAAACGGGGCCAGAAGCACGGCCACGACAAGGAAGGAAAACAGCAAACCGAAGGACTCCGTGGAGGCCAGCATGTTATGAAAAGGCGTCGACGGCTGGTGGGCGCGTGACATCATGACCAAGGCCGACACCCACGCGCAGAAAAAACCGATCAGGACCGGAAGGACCCACAACCGCCATCCGGACTGGGCCTTCACCTGAAGCCCGAGCAAGACCCGATAGCGGCAGCCGGGATAATTCCGGCTGATACGATAAACCAGCCCCAACATCAACACCGAGGAAAATAAGGCGACAATAACCGTCCGCCCCAGAGGGGCGTCGCCGAACGGCATGATCGGGGCCAGGACCTCGACCAGAACGGCAAAAACGATCATGCCCGCGATCCAAAAAAGGACCAACCCAAAGGTATCGGAAAGCATGGTCAGGCGGGAATCCATAAAATTCTTGCTGCTATCTTTCAAAAACAAATTATGTTTAAAATGAACCCGGCAGCTCAGGTAAACCGTCAGGAGAAAAACCATAAGCAAGACGGGCAGGCGTTCGACCTGACCGGCCAGGCGCGACAATACGGCCAAAAAAAGCAGGGCCAGACAAAGCCCGCCGGCCTGAAGCAGGGTCAGGGAAAAACTCCGGCGGAACGTTTCCCGATCTTGCCTTTTCAACAGGTAAATATCCAACACGATGATGGACCAAAAGATAACCACGCCGAAAAACATAATATTCCTTAAGCTAGCGGTTAGCGAGATCTGCCCTCAAGGGCTTAATATACACAAGCCCGCCTTACCTTTACCTGCCTTTCCTAAACCCGGCGATAAAAAAACCTTCCATCTCTTCCGTCGGCAGGACTCGAAGACAGCGTGACACGCGCGGATCGTATGCCCGCCCTTCCCAAGCCGTCACGGCCGGATAAGTTTCGATTCCCGCCAAGGTCAAATCCAACATCTCCATCTGCCCCGCGGTCTTGCGCAGGAGCCAATCGGCCACGGCCTCATTTTCCTCCGGCGCGAAGGTACAAGTCGAGTATATCAGAATCCCGCCTTTTTTCAATAACCGCGACGCATTCAGCACCAGGCCCTTCTGTTTGCGCGCCATCTCCTTGATCTTGCGCGGGCTCCAGAAAAGACGGGTCTTGGGGTCATCTATCTTGAACCGGGCCTCACAGCTGCAGGGAGCATCAACCAAAATCCGGTCAAACAGCTCCCGGTCGCGAAACCTACGGCCGTCCGCGCAAATCAAACGGGCATTAGCAACACCAAGCCGGCTCAAGACAGACTTCAATTTGTAATACCTTTTACGGATTGGCTCAACACAGACCAGCTCGCCCTGATTGCCCATGCGGGCCGCGATCTGGGAGGCCTTGCTGCCCGGCGCGGCGCATAAATCCAGCACCCGTTCTTCGGGCTGCGGATCAAGAAGCGCAACCGGAAGCATGCTCGCCAAAGACTGGATATAAATCCGGCCGTCGGCCAACAAACCTGTCGTCTCCAATTCCCGGGAAGATAACAATGGAAAGACCAGGGCCTGTGCTGACCAGGGGATAGTTTTAAATGGGACCTTGAGCCCACGCAGGATTTCTTTCAACTCATCCGGACCTGTCTTAAGCGCATTAATCCTGGCACTGACGGGCGCACGCATGGAAAAAGTCGCTTTAACCCTTTCCAAATAAGAATTTGCGAGAATTTTCGCGAGCCGGTCAATAAATTCTTGTTTTAGTTCCATATAAATTCAATACTAAAAAATTTGTTTCTTATTAATATTTATACTATACTTTATTTGAGGTATTATGAAACACTTTTCTTCCCAAAAAGCCCAAAGCCCGATTGAAAGCACCACCCTGGGCGTGCTGTCCATTATCGCGCTTTTGGTCATGAGCACCTATGTGACGCGCTCGATCAACGCCTATTTCAAGACCACCGAGGACACGCTCAAGGATTCCATCGCCGAAGATCTGCTGCAGTCCGAACGCGCCGAAAGCCCGGAATGCGATTGCAGCAACGAGATCGTCGGGGAATGCGGGGGAGGAGACTGCGACGACAGCCAGGAGCTGGTCAGCTATACATGCACTCCAGAAGGCTGTGGCCATCGCCCGCCCTGGTGCCGGACCAACCGCCCCCGCTGCTGTTATGAGGAAGGGGATTGCATGGAAAACGGCTGCCCTAACGGCACCAAATACATCCGCACTTCCTGCGAAAACGAACCGCTGACGTATATTTGCGACAAGGACGAAGAATGCAAGATCTGCTGCAATCCGCAGGAGCCCATGGGGCCCTGGTGCCCCATGGACGGCGAAACCAATCCGGCCTGCCCCTCCAGCCTAACCGCTGTCAAGGATGTGCGCTATGTCGGGAACGACATCACCGATTGCGGGGCCTACGTGCCCCAGGAGGTCTGCGACGCGGTCTGCACGCCGCCTCTGATTCCGGCCGTCGCAGAAGGCTCGGAATTGACCTATGCCTATGGCTGCGCCTGCCCGCCGGGATATCACCAGACCACCAATGATGACGGCGAGATTGTCTGCGAATTTATTTACGATTGTCAACTCAGGGGGATTTCCTATTACAGCAGTGATCAAAATAGCACCTGTTTGACGAATTATGGCACCCAATATGCCATGAATAATTACGGCTGTGTCTGGGACAACCATTATTGCCGCTACAACAACATGGAATGCTGCACCCTTCCACCTGAAGTGGAGATCGATACCTCCGTCTGCACCTATACGCCATGGCTAACGGTAAGCACCAGCTCGGCAGGTATCTTTAGTTCTCTTTTGGGAATTAATCTTCACGTTGACGGCGTGGAAGGCGAGGATGCCCTGTTGGCGGCAGGAACGGACCCCCTCGGCATAACCAGCTGTCCGGCCAATTATGTTGCCGTTGGTATCGATTACGGGCACGGCGCCACACATGGCCAGGTGGCCGACACAACAAACATGATTTACCGGCTGGAATGCTGCCCGCTGCGTGCTACACGGTCCGGGGCCGGACAAAATGTTCAGGTTTCCGATTGCTCTTGGACGTCCGATTATCATGGCGGCTTAATTGCCGATCAGGGCTGCGCAGAGTTTAACGACGATCACACTTATTTCGCGGTGGCCCTGGATATGTGGGGATATATGGACGGCTGGCTTGGTTATCAAGGCGCCGCGCATAAGACCAAGTGCTGCCGCGTATCAGTTGAGTAATAGAACGCAGATCGCGTAGATCGGGACAGTCCCTGAAAGGGACATAGCAAAATATAAAAAGGGACAGACGTTATTGATATAAAAATAACATCTGTCCCTTTTCTATTAAATTTATGAAACGCGATCTGGCCCGCGTCCTTTATCTCTCAGAAATCGTAATCCGCGCTGTTATCGACTGAAACGTCGCTTTTATAATCCCCGCCCTCGGCCGCCGCCTCTTCCCTCTCCCATTCATCCAATTCAACGGCATGCGAAAGAAGGAATTCAACCTCTCTTCTGACATCTTCATCCTCGTTCTCCATCAGGATATTGACCAATTTCTCCCGGATCGGGGAATGATGGGTGCCGTCCAGGATAACACGGTAATCCTGATAATCCTCGCGGTAAACCACCTGGGAGACCTGGCGCTTGAGCCCCATCTCCTCAAGGATCTTCTGGATCATCCGGCTGACTTTTTCTTCATCATACGCCATACAAACTCCCTTCCCTAGAACATCAAAGATAATATCCTTATTCGGCGATCAGTCAAGTCTCTTTAAACTTATACCATGTCCGCGAAGTTGTCAACATCCGCCCGGAATTAATTCGATCCG
>CAZBSU010000003.1:0-24007 GCA_964494745.1 uncultured Planctomycetales bacterium
CGACCAACAAACACCTCGGGGAACTCCTGGTGGAACGGGGTGTGATTGACCGCGAACAGATCTCTATGGCGATCGCTTACCAGAAGGAGAAGGGCGGACTTTTCGGTGAGGTCCTGGTCCAGCTGAAATTCGCCACGGAAGAGGATATCGCCCGGGCCCTGACCTGCCAGTACGGTTTCCCGTATCTGCCGCTTTCGAATTATGAAATCGATCAGGAGGTCTTGAATGCGGTCCCGGAAGACATATGCCGCAAATTTTGTCTGATCCCCATTGATAAGATCGGCAACAGCCTGACCTTGGCCATGGCCGATCCGCTTAATGTCAATGCCATTGAGGATGTTGAGCTTTTGACGGGTTGCTCGGTGCAGACCTTTGTGAGTACGGCCAGCGATATCAGAGAAGCAATTGGCAAATATTACAAGATCGATCAATCGAACAGTTGAGACCGGACCGAGCGATGATAATCTGCGATCATTCGTGCGGGCCGTTTTTTTATTGAAAAGGGTTTGATCTATGTCGGGATTTAAAGAACGTTTGATGGAGATCCTTTTGCGCGACAATGTCATCCGCAGGGAAGACCTGGATCGCGCCTTGCAGGAACAGGAGCGTAGCGGCGGACCGCTGAGCAAGATCTTGGTCAAATTGAACCTGATCGACGAGGAGGTCCTGACCCGGATCTTGAGTGAGGGACTGGGGCTGCCGTTGATCGATATCAGCCGCCTGAAGATTGATCCTGAGGTCGTCCAACTTGTCCCCAGGGAATTCGCCGAAAAATATCACATCGTCCCGATCTCCCGCATGGCCGGCAATCTCACCTTGGCCATGGCGGATCCCCTGAACATCTTTATCATCGACAATGTCAAGACGTTGACCGGCTTGGATATCACCCCCATCATTGCCCGCGCCTCTCAGATTCAAAAGACCATCGAACAGTATTACTCTGGAGATTCCAATGAGACCATGGCGCAGATCATCAAAGATATCAAGGACGCCGAGGAGCTGGAATTGATCAAGGAGTCCGATGCGGTCATGGATAAAGAGACGATCGAGGACCTTTCGCAAGAGGCCCCCATGATCAAACTCACGGATACGATCATTCAGCAGGCGGTCATCGCCAAGGCCAGCGATGTCTTCATCGAGCCCATGGAAAAAACCATGCGTATACGTTATCGCGTGGACGGGGTCATCCGCGAGTATGATCGGATGGCCAAGTCTTTGCATCTGCCGATCGTCTCGAGGGTCAAGATCATCTCGAATCTGGATATCTCCGAGCATCGCATCCCGCAGGACGGCCGTTTTAAGACGATCATGGCCGGCGACCGGGAGGTCGACTTCCGGGTGAATGTCTTGCCCACGGCCTACGGCGAGAAGGTCGTTTTGCGTGTCCTGGATAAGACCGCCGGAGTGCTGGATATCGAAAAACTCGGGTTTTCCGGCGTTGCCCTCGACCAGCTCAAGGAGGCCTCTCAGCAGCCGCATGGGATGATCCTGTCCTGCGGCCCCACCGGCAGCGGGAAGACGACCACCCTTTATTCGATATTAAAATTCGTGGATTCACCCGAGAAAAATATCGTCACGGTCGAGGATCCGGTCGAGTATCAGATGCGGGGGATGAATCAGGTCAATGTCAAACCTGCCTTGGGTTTAACGTTTGCGACAGTCCTTCGGTCGGTCCTGCGGCAGGATCCGGATATCATCATGGTCGGAGAAATTCGTGATACGGAAACCCTGGATATTGCCGTCAAGGCGGCCTTGACCGGGCATCTGGTCTTAAGCTCCCTGCATACGACCACGGCGGCCGGGTCGGTGATTCGTATGATGAATATGGGTATCGAGCCTTTTTTGATCTGTTCTTCGGTGATTGCCATCATGGGGCAACGGCTGGTCCGCAAGGTGTGTGAACGTTGCGCCGAAAAATATGATCTGCCCGCCGAGTTGGTCCAGCGGCTGGGCCTGGATAAGATGGCCTCTCCCAAAAAGATTCAGATGACCCGCGGCAAAGGCTGCAAATATTGCCTGCATACCGGTTACCGCGGCCGGATCGGGATCAGCGAGATTTTGACGCTGACTCCGGCGGTCAAGGAAAATATCCTGCACCGCAAAGGCGAACTTAAGATCAAGGCGGCCGGACGGGCGGCGGGAATGATCACGATGCGTGAAGACGGGCTTCAGAAGGCCCTGGCGGGTCTCACCAGTCTGGAAGAGGTCCTGCGCGTCACGGCACCGGACGAGGATATCCCGCACTGATACATTGAGCTACTGCTATGGCCGAGACATTAAAAGACCGCATCATTAATACGCTGATCGAATCCCTGCATATCCGCAAAGAGGATATCGACGAGGCGGTCGCCTATCAGAAGAAAAAAGGCGTCAGCCTGGATCGGGCGCTGATTGCCAAGGGATTGATCAATGAAGAGGATTTGATGGTCTTGCTGGTCAAGGAGCTCCATGTCCCGTTTATCAATCTTAAAAAATACAAGATCGATCCCGGGCTGAAAGACGTTATTCCCGAGCGGGTGGCCCGTCATTACCGCATCATTCCGCTCTCCAACCTAGAGAATACCATCACGATCGCCATTGCCGATCCGTTAAATATTTTCGCCATCGACGATCTTAAGAACATAACTGGCAGCGATATCGATGTGGTCATGAGCACAGAGACAGACATCCTTAAGGCCATCGATAGTTATTACGGCAGTCAGGTCTCGGACAATCTCAAGGATGTCAGCAAGGGTATTCCGGGCGAGGACCTTGAGGTGGTGATGGGGCAGGAATTAGGGCCGACCGAGGCCCTGAGCCCCGATGAAGGCGAACAGGCCCCGATCATCCGTTTGGTGAATTTGGTCATCCAGGAGGCCCTGAAACAGCGCGCCTCGGATATTCATATGGAGCCGATGTCGGACTGTGTGCGCGTTCGCTACAGAATAGACGGTGTCCTGCGGGATATCCTGAATATCCCCAAAGAGAATCAGAATGCGGTTATCGTGCGGATCAAGATCATGTCCCGGTTGGATATCACGGCCGCCCGCGTACCCCAGGATGGCCGTTTTAAGATGAAGATTGCCAGCAAAGAGGTCGACTTCAGGGTTTCGTTATTGCCGACGACTTTCGGGCAGAAGGTCGTCATGCGGATTTTGGACAAGAAAAACCTCAGCATAGGTCTGGACGGGTTGGGTCTTTCCGGGCATTCGACCGAGCTGCTCAAGAAGGGCATCCACGCCCCGTTTGGGATGATCCTGGTGACGGGACCTACCGGCAGCGGCAAATCGACCACCCTTTATTCCGTGATCAATGAGTTGAATACGGTCGATAAGAATATTATCACGGTCGAAGACCCGGTCGAGTATTTAATCGAAGGCCTGACCCAGATTCAGGTGCGGCCGGAGATCGGGCTAACCTTTGCTTCGGGCCTGCGGGCGATCCTGCGCCAGAGCCCGGACATCGTCATGGTCGGAGAGATTCGCGATTATGAAACAGCCGATATCGCCATCAAGGCCTCTTTGACCGGTCAGCTGGTCTTTGCGACATTGCACACCAATGACGCGGCCGGCGCCCTGACCCGCTTGGTCGACATGGGCGTCGAGCCCTTTTTGGTGGCCTCCAGCCTGATCCAGGTCTGTGCCCAGCGTTTGTGCCGCCAAATATGTCCGCGTTGCAAGAAAAAGGTTTCTATCCCCAAAGAGGTCTTGGATAAATTAGATTATCCCTTTAAGGCCAATACCACTTTTTATGAGGGCAAGGGATGTGATTATTGCCGTCAGTCAGGGTATTTCGGCCGTTTGGGCGTTACGGAGATCCTGGAGGTCGATGACCAGATCCGAGAGATGCTGATCAGGGGCGAATCGTCCGATGACATCAAGGAGTATGCCAAGACCAAGAAGAAGATGGTGATCTTGCGGGATGATATCATGCAAAAATTCGTTAATGGCCAGACAACCCTGAGTGAAGTCTTCCGCGTAACTTCTAAAGATTAGGGCGGTCCCGAAAGAAAATGCATAAAGGATTTGGTGTCGTTCCAGAGCATGTTAAAATTAATTTTAAGGACGATATGTCCTCATCAGCCTTGCGAGAGGCAAGGAAAGGGAGAATAGGAAATGGCGACTTTTAAATACGTAGCCAAGGATCAAAATTCCAAGAATGTTTCCGGCAAGATCACGGCGGATCAGGAATCGGCCGTCATTGAAGAACTGCGCAAACGCAATTTGACGATTATCTCCGTTGAACCGGTCAAGGAATCCAGCCTGGCCAAGATGTCCTTCAGCCGCAAGCGCGTCAAGCCGGATGATCTGGTCATCTTTACCCGCCAGTTGGCGACCATGATCGATGCGGGGATCCCGATCCTTCAGGCCCTGGACGCCCTGCAGGAGCAGGTCACGCATCCGTATTTCCGCGGGATCATTATCGCCGTCCGGGATGATATCCAGTCCGGGAACAGTCTTTCCGGCTCCTTTGCCAAACACCCGCGCGCTTTTGATACCTTATTTGTCAACATGATCCGCGTGGGGGAAACGGGCGGTGTTCTGAGCACGATCCTGGACCGGGTCGCGACTTATATGGAGAAGACGATCAAGCTAAGACGCAAAGTGAAATCCGCAATGATCTATCCGGCCGTGGTCGTGACCATGGCGATCGCGATCACCATTATCTTGTTGGTCAAGGTCGTCCCGACTTTCGCCTCGATCTATGATTCTTTTGACCGGGACTTGCCGGTGATGACGCAATGGCTCATCCAGGTCAGTGATTTTGTCCAACATGGGTTGATTTATATTATTGGCGTCGTTATATTGATCGGGTTTGTGATCTCCCGAATTCATAAGACCGAGAAAGGGCGGCTGATTATTGACCGGGGGATATTGAGAGTGCCTCTTTTCGGCGACTTGATCCGCAAGGTGGCCATCAGCCGGTTCAGCCGGACCCTGGCGACTTTATTGCAGACCGGGGTCCCTATCCTGGAATCGCTGGATATCGTGGGCAAGACCTGCGGCAATCGGGTCCTGGAGATCGTTATCCAGAATGTCAAGAATAATGTCCGCGAGGGGGAAAGTATTTCCACGCCCCTGGTCAAAAGCGGCGTCTTCCCGTCTATGGTGACGCGCATGATTTCGATCGGAGAGAAATCCGGGCAGTTGGAGAAGATGCTGACCAAGATCGCGGAGTTTTATGATGAACAGGTCGATACGATTGTTAACGGGCTGACCAGCATCATCGAACCGGTGATCATCGGTTTTCTGGGGATCGTGGTCGGGTTTATCGTTATTTCCCTGTTTCTGCCGATCATCCAGATCACGCAAATTTTATAATCAAGACAATGGCTCACAAAATGTCACGACAGAATAACATTATTGCCCCCATGGTCGTTGTGTTTTTGTTGGGGGCGGCCGTTCCTGCCCTTGAGGCCGGGCCGCCATCCACAACGGATGAATATCTGGATTTCAGTCTGTGGTCCTTGCAGCAGGAGGTCTTGAAGCTGAGCGAAGAGAACCGTAAACTGGCCGAAAGGAACCGTGTCCTGAGACAGAATATTCGGCACGCCAAGGACGAGATGGGGATTCTGGCCGAAAAAAAGGCTGCCTTGGTTGAGGCCAAGAAAGAGGTCTTGGATTATTTTTCTTTCGGTTCCCGGGAATCCTCTTTGTGGCGGCGCAAGTTGATGAACACGGAATACACGGTGACGATGCTGAACAAGCAGAAACGCCGCCTGCTGGATGCCCTGCGCCAGGAACAGAAACGCTGGGATATTCTGCGTAATGAGGTTGCGTGGGTGACCAATCAGATCCAGGAATTTAATATCGAGGCCAAGCAAGCCGATCCGGATTATCGTTTGATGATCCTGCGTGAGGAAAAGAAGCGCATGCGCCAGGAAATGGACGATGCCCAGGACCGTTATGATGAGATCGAGGCCGAGATCCCCTTGCTGAAACAGGATCTCAAGGCTTTTGACAGGGAGAAGCAGATTTATGCCGAGGAGACCCGGGTCTTGAATCAGGAACTCGACCGGGCGAAACAGGGACTGGAAGATATCAAGGCCCGGGTCCAAGGTATGCGTGACCGTTCCGTTCAATTGGTCAAAGAAAAGAAAGAGCGGATCAAGGCCTTGAACAGCGAGATTGACCAATACCGCTCGTACCGCGACGAATTGAAAGACAGTTTTGCCGGTGTCCGTGAGGCGCGCGACCTCATTCTTGCCGAGGCTCGTGATCATGAAAATCGTCTGGAGAACATCAAGGAATTATTAAATCGCAAGATCGACCTTTTGCAGCGCCGCCGGCTAGGTCTCAACGATACGCTGGCGATCATTCAAGACGTGCGCACCGGGTTGAATGATAAATTGGCGCTGCAGAAAGATATCGGCGCGTTGAATGACAAGATAGCGGAAATGATACAGCAGCAGGAGAAGATCCGTGCCCGGATGGAAGAGGACGACCGCATCGCCCGTGAATTATCCCGGCAGCGCAAGGAAATGGATCAAATGATCCGGAAGTTGGCCGGCCAATCACGCTCGGCCCGGGCCAAGGCCGAACGGGTCCAGGCGGCCCGCGTTCAGCGCAAGGAAAAGGAGCTCACCCAGGGGGTGCGTCAACAGCAGCAAGAGGTCCAGGCCATGCAGGCCGAGATCGAGCGGCTGACCGCCGAGGTTAAGGGTTTGAATGCGCAGTTCGGTCCGTTGCGCGAACGCCAGGAAGAACGGCGCGCCCAGCTGGCCGAATTTCAGGCCGAACAGGAGAATCTCCTGGCCGAACAGGCGCGTTTGAAAAAACTGCAACAACGGCTCGCCGCCCGCGAGAATATCATCGGTGACCGTTTGGAGACTGAGATCGAGGACCTCAAACTCCAGCGGGATATCCTGTTGAGTTCCCTGTCAGCGGTCAGGTCCCGTTACACCAGAGAGGGTGCGGATTTCGAGAAAGAGGAGGATGAGCTCCTGGAGTATCTGCGCATCTTGCGTGAGGAGAATAAAAGCCTGCAGATGAAGGTCCTCGGCCTTGTCAACCGTCTGGAACACGACGATCAGGATAACTGATTTTTTTAAAAGGTGAATAGGCAACCCGGCTTGACAAATGAAGAAGCCGGGTTGTATACTTTGGGTAGCCGACATATATTGATGAAAAAGGTAAACCATTCGTAAGGATGGGGCACAAAGCTATAGGGCCCTGAACCCCACGTGGTTCAGGGTAGCCAGTTGCCATCAAGCGTCCATGATTATTCGGGCATGTGACCTATTCTTCGTATGGAGAATAGGTTTTTTATTTGGCCCCCCGGCGGAAATGAATGTCCGCCCATGCCGGCCCGTCAGCAGGCCGTCGGATTCGCCCCTGGCGGGCCGGAGATATCCCAGGGGGCGCAAATAGCAAAAAAGGGAATTGACAACAAAGGGAGGTATGCTACGATAACGTAAGAAAATGGACCAGGCCGGGCCGTGTGCTTGCCGGGTGAGAAAAGGGGTGAAACCGTCATTATCTTTATTCTTCCTTTTCGAAACCTGACAGGGCTGACGGTTCTAGCTAATCAGGTTCGGAAAGGAGGGGAATAAGACTATGAGAAGACAAACAGGTTTTACACTCGTTGAAATCATGATCGTTGTCGCGATTATCGCCTTATTGGCGGCTATCGCGATCCCGAACCTTTTGCGGGCACGGATATCCGCGAACGATGCCTTAGCCAAAAGCACCTTGCGTTCGCTTTCCACCGCGGCTGAGACATTCGCGACCGCCAATTCCGGCAATTATCCGACCGAGATCAGCGATTTGACCGGCGCCACACCGCCTTATATTAATAAGGCTTACTGCGGGAGCAGCGCAAGTGACGCGATCTCCGGTTTTTGGTATGATTGCACGTTTAATGTGGGTTCGTATTCCATCGATGCCGAACCGGTAACGGTTGGGACATCCGGAACCACGACCTTCACGATCACAACGGGAGGTGTGTTAACACCGCCGAGTTGATACGTATTGATGAGATTAGACAGACACAATGAAGCGGGGGCCTCATAAGGTCCCCGCTTTTTAAATGAGGGCATCATTTATGGAACGAAGTGAACAGAAATGATGTGCCCGAATTTATTTCTCGTCCCGGCACAAAGGATTTCAAAGAAATCCGACTGCCGCTTGGGACGAGAAATAGGAGATGAGAACAGATCTTTGCGTTCGGTGTAAGTGGGATAAAGGTAGAGGAGCGAAACGACTTAAATCATATGTCTGAATGAACCCGGATCCCAGATCATGATGAACAAAAAGTGGCGAAAAAAGAAAAAACGGTTCCACAAGGAGGGGATGACCCTGCCGGAACTGATGATCGCGACCGGCATCTTGGCCCTATGTATGACCGGTATCCTGATCAGTTATCTGCGCTCGATGGAGCTCAATGAGATTTCCGGTAACATGTCGACGGCGGTCAAGGCGGCCGAAAGCCGCCTGGCCTTGATCCGCAGCACGACTTTTGCGACGATCAAGGCGACATATGATCACGTGGCCTTCGACATCCCCGGGCTGGACGCCAAAGGCGTAAGTTATATAGATGACAGCACGCCCGATCTTTTGAAGGTCGATGTGTGCGTTTCCTGGCGCACCACCAACGGCCGGGTCTTCGGCCAGGATAAAAATGTGAACGGTCAGATTGATACCGGTGAGGATACGGACAATAACGGGATGCTGGATGCGCCGGTCCAGCTGGTTACCTATATTTATGAAAAATAAATCAAGACAAATTCCCTTTGCCAGGGTCTCGAAATCCGGGTTGAACCGGCGGGGTTTTACTTTGGCGGAGATCATGATCGTGGGGCTTCTGGTCGCGGCCGCGACCGGAGGGATTTATCTGATCTTTTCGGCCGGGCAGGCCAGCTGGTTTACGACCGATGCCGACATGCGTGTGCGGAATAATCTGCGCAAGGCCTTGCAGCGGGTTTCCATGGAATTGCGCCAGAGCCGGGCGGATAAGACATTCGTTTTCGACGGCACCGGGACCGGGGGCAGCGATATCATCCGTTTTTCGATCCCGATCATCTGCGAGGCCGACGGGACCTTTATTGATGCCAGCGGGAATGTCCCGAATTGGGGCGGCCCGGTTCAGTGGGGGTGCGACAGCCTCAGCTGCATGGATGAGGATCAGGACTGCACCGCGTTAGAGTATAAATATATCGAATATCTCCTCAACGGGGATCAGGAGCTGCGCCGCGAGGTCCTGGATGAAGGATTGAATTTGAAACAAAGCGACCTGATCGCTCAAAATATAACGGATTTTCAGGCCAGTATCAGCGGCAGTGTCGTCACCCTGACCGCTGCATCTCAGCACCGGGCGGATAATAACCGGGTGATGACCCAGCAGGCATCCCTGGATGTTTATTTGAGAAATTGACCTTTGAAAAGATTGCGAGTAAGAGAGAGGGGACGCGCCATGTCCATGAAAAACCAAAACGGAGCTGCCTTGATTTTGGCGTTGATGGTGGTGGCCGTGCTGCTGATTTTCGGCGGTATTTTCGTCCTGACCTCGGTCAATGAATACAATGCCACCTTACGCGAAAATAAACTAGCTGAGGCCTTTGCCGTGGCCGAGGCCGGTGGCGAGGCCGGGTTTCACAAGCTGGATGAACTGATCAACACCCATATGCTGAACACGGTCAATCAGACCAACCCCCAGAAGGTCGGCAACCATGCCAAACAGTATGTCACGGCCAACGACAGCTTGGGATTTCTCAGCCTTTATGTTAAGGACGGGGGGGTGGATCTGTTGACGATCGACGGCGACGAAGCCACTTATACCCAATCGCCCGTGTCTTTCGGCGGAGGTCATTACGATTTCACGATCACGATTACCGAAAAAGGCAACGGTACCGAGATATCGAACGACATTTGGGATTTTCCCTATGATTATGAGATTCGGGCAAACGGGAGCCTCGGTGATATCCATCAGCAGGTTATGTTTGCCGGCGATTTCACGGTGAGGGTCCAGCGCGACAATTTTGCCAAGTTTGCTCTGTTCACGGATCACCATACCATGAAAGACGGGACGAATGTCTGGTTCACGGATAAAACCAATTTTGCCGGCCCCCTGCACACGAACGAGCGTTATAGTTTCGCCTTTAATCCGGGACCCATTTTTGAGAGTGTTGTTACGCAACATCTCAGCAAGGCGCGCTTTTACAATAACGGCTCGCCGATCTTGATGGATGCCGATGACAATGCGCCTCGGGATGTCCCGACATTCCATAATAATTTTGACCGCGGCGAAGACGAGATCGTCCCGGAATCCTCCGTGCATAAGGCGGATTTGTATGACCAGGCCCGCGGGGGCGAGGACACCCCCGGGGACGGCATCTTTATTGCCAATAACGGCACCAGCCTGATCGGAGGCATATACGTTCATGGCAATTCGACGATCGATATGTCCGTTGACGGCAGCGACAATGCGGTCTATACCGTGACCCAGGGCGGGACGACCAAGATCATCACCGTTGATATACCCAATGTTCAGACCACGATTCAGACTGTTGGGGTGGGAACCGAGACCTATTCCGGATTGCCTGACGGCCAGGATGACCTGGGGACGATCATTTATGTTGACGGTTATGTGGATAGTTTGAAAGGGACGGTTCAGCGGGATACCGAGGTGACGGTGTCGGCCGAGAATGATATTATTATCAGCGATCATATCCTTTATTCCGATTATACTCCGGCCGTCGGCAATCCCGGCGATGCCGGTTATGTGCCGCCGTCGGCCGACGGCACGGACAACCTTCTGGGGCTCGTGGCCTGGGGAGGGGATGTCCGCATCGGCACGTCCGCCCCGGACAATCTTAATGTTCACGGGATCGTGATGGCGCGCAACGGTATTTTTCAGGTCGATGATTATAACGATACCGGCGTTGGTTCGCGCGGTGAAGCCACTTTGCTGGGAGGAGTCATTACTCAATTTTATGGGGCCTTCGGCCTTTTTGACGGAAGCACGGGGGCCCAGATCGCGGGTTATGGAAGGAATTTTATTTACGACAGCCGGACACTGGTCGGAAAATCACCGCCGTATTTCCCGAGCATGAAGACATTTATCGCTTTTACCAATGACATCACGGACAAATACGTTTATCGGGAGGGTGATTTCTGATTTTTTCGTGTCCGCGGTGATTTAATATTCATATTTTTATAAATTAATGTTATAATAAACCGTGACGATCAAGGAAAGATCATGACAAACCGGGTAAAAAGCAGATTCGTTGGTATCCTTGGTGTTGGCTTTGTTCTTTTGATCGCGGCCATCTTTTATTTCAATCAGAGGATTGTGGCCAGGCTTGATGATCAGCCCCGCTCCGTTCCCGATCGGCAAAATATCTCCGCGCCGGCCGTCTCGGAGGGGGCGGAAAAGGCCGGGATCGTCCCGGGCATGCCCAAAACAAACGACGGCCCGTCAGGGATTGACGCGGGCGGCGGCAAGGCTCAACCGGTGGATCAAGAGATCATTCGGGAAGCCCCGTTGAAAGATGTGATTCTGGTTCAATAGTCTTTTTAGCCCCGATCGACATGCGTATCGATTTCAAACAACTCCTGGAAAATTATTTTTCTCTGGTAAAAAAGTTTGTGCCCGAACAGATCGTCCGGCCCAGCGTGGGCATTGACATCGGTCATCATTCCATCAAACTCGTTGCCGTCAAGCCGCAGGGCAATACGCATGAATTGATCCATTATGCCGTCGAGCCCGACGTTGCCAATCCGGTCGAGGCCATCCGTTCCCTGCTCAAAAACCTGCCTGAACCGCCGATCTCCCTGACGACATCCGTCTCCGGGAAGGGGACGCTGGTCCGCTATATTGACATGCCCCGGATGAACGCGGATGATCTCAAGAAGTCGTTTGCCCTGGAGGCGGATAAGTATTTCCCTTTTCCCAAAGATCAGATTTATCACGATTGTTTTATCCTGGACAAAGGCGAACGGGATAATAAGATGCCCGTCATGGTCGCGGCGGCGAAGAAAGAACTCGTGGACCAAAGGGTGGCCCTGTTCAAGGACCTGGAACTCCAGCCGGATTATATCGTGCTCGACTCGATCGCGATGGCGAATGCCTTTCATGTCCTCGGTGAAACGGCCACAGCGGAGGATGCCTCTTCCTCGCCACAGGCCACGGCCATTCTCGATATCGGCCAGCGGGTCAGCAACCTGACGATCCTGGCCGGCCGTATGCCGCGTTTTTGCCGTGATATTTTCATCGGGGGGCATGAGATGACCTGCAGTATCAGCAATGGGTTCGGGATCAGCCTCGAAGAGGCCGAAAAAATCAAATTAAAACCCGGCAACAAACAAGCTGAGATCCTGAAATTCACCGATTCGATTATCATGAATCTTGTTTCGGAGTTACGGCTGTCTTTCGATTATTTTATTACGGAAAAAAATATCCCCATCTCCCGGCTGTGGTTGACCGGCGGGGGTTCCCATTTGGCGGGCCTGCCCGATGTCTTTGGCAAGGCCTTGGAAGTTGAGGTGGGGCAATGGGACATGCTAGGGCAAATGCGGGTGGCTCCGGAGATTGCCGAGGACGAGATCAAAAAGGTGGCCGGCACCTTGGGAGTTGCCACGGGCATGGCGCTTTACCGATAATGGCCTTTTAAAGAGATGCGTCTTTGATTTATGATCGAATTAAATCTTATACCCACTCATTTACGTAAAAAGAAACGCAAGACCCTTTCTTTGGGCGGCCGCGATGTCCGTATTCCCCGGGAAGCGGTGATCGGCCTGATCGGCGGGTTGCTGGTCCTGCTTTTGGCGGTTCACGTCGTCCTGCAGTTGGTGATTATGTATAAATATTTCAACCACCAGAAAATGGAGCAGGGCTGGGAGCAGATGTCGTCCTCGCAGACCAATGTCAATCGTGTGTTGAACGAGCTCAGGCGGCTGCAGGGCAATCTCAAGGCCATCGATAACATGCGCGGCACAGACCGGATCAGTTGGTCCAAGAAGTTGAACCTGATCAGCGAGCATCTGCCGCGCGGCGTCTGGCTGGACTGGGTCTCGATGGACGGCCGGACACTCGTCCTGCGGGGCAGTTCGGTTTCCAAGAGCAATACCCAGATCATCAGCATCCATAATTTCACCGAGAATTTAAGCAATAGTAAGGATTTCATGCTGGGGCTGCGTAATATCGAGACCGGTCTGATCAAAAGCCGGGATATCCAGACGACACCGGTGGCCGATTTCTCGATCAGCGCTCAAATCGCAGAGGAAAAGGAAAAATGAAAGCCGATGAGATCAAAACGACGGTCAGCGGTTTCTTCATCCGTTTGAACGAAAAGAACCCCTATTACGTGATCGGCGGTTTTTTGATCCTGCTTTTTTTGATCGATTATTTTCTCGTCATGCAATTCCAGCTTAGGACCCTGGGTAATCTGAACGAAAAAACAGCTACCTTAAAAACCGCGATCGATAAGGGTCAGCAGGATATTGAGCGTTTTGCCGCGTACCAGAATGAGCTGAAACGGTTGCAGGAAAAATACGGCCAGATCGAAAGTCAGGTCCATTCCAAGGACGAATTGCCTTTGATCCTCGAGAATATTTCTCGGATTGCGAATCAAAAAGGATTGCGCACGGATCAGATGATGCCGAACACGTCTTTGATGGAAGAGGTGGCCAAAAATAACGATGGCCAGTATTTCGCCATACCGATCCAGGTCGAGGGCACCAGTGAGTATCATGATTTCGGCCGTTTTTTGAATCAGCTTGAGAACGAAGAGGTCTTTATGCTCGTGCCGGAGTTCGTGATCAAGGCCAGCCGGGACGACCAGTCACGGCATGATATTGAATTGACCCTTGAAGCGGTCGTGTTCGAGAAAAAAAAACCATAAGACCATGAAACGCCTACTCGCATTTATTATTGTCCTTAGCGCCGTTCAGGTGGTTTTGTCTCCGGCCCAGGCCGGCCCTTTCCAAAAGGCCAAAGCCGATGATAAAGACGCCGAGCAAGCAGAGGTCTTCGTGTATGAGGATCATGGCCGCCGCGATCCCTTCTGGCCGCTGGTCACGCCGAGCGGGTCGATCATCACCCATGAACAGGATTTGACCATTGCCGATCTGATTTTGGAAGGCATCATGACCGAGAACGATAAGAATAATATTGCGATTATTAACGGACGGATTCTGAACAAAGAGGACGCGATCGGGTCGTTCGTTATTAAGGATATCACCAATGACACGGTGATTCTTCAAAAAGGTAAAAAAATATTTACCTTAAAACTGAAAAAGGAGGACTAAATCATGCTAAGAATTTTGATTGTTTGTGCTGGTGCGGTCTGCCTCCTGTTTCATCCCGTTTATGCCCAGGAGGTTCAGCCGCCTGCCCCGGCACAGGAGGCCGGCGTGAGCGATGATGGTGTCACGGCCGAAGGCAATGTCAGCCTGGATTTCCGCGACGCGGACATCCAGAATGTCTTGCGCATCCTGTCTTACAAAAGCGGCTTGAATATCGTTACCGGTCCGGAGGTCACGGGATTGGTGACGATCAAGCTTAAGGATGTCCCCTGGCGCCAGGCCCTGGAGGTTATTCTGCAGACGTACGGTTATGCGTATGAACAGAAAGGGAATATCATCACCGTAACAACGATCGAGAACATGAAGAAACGCCGCGAAGACGCGATGGTCTTGTCCGAACAGGAGCCGCTGGTGAACAAAAGGTTTGTTCTCAACTATGCCAAAGCTGCCGATATCATTCCTTCGGTGGAGAAAATGATAACAAATCGAGGTAGTGTTGAATTTGATGAGAGGACCAATGCATTGATTGTTCGCGATATTCCATCCAACATTGAGGAGGTTGAAGATATTGTTGAAGATCTCGATGCAACAACGGATCAAGTTATGATTGAAGCTAAAATAATTGAGACAGTTCTTGATGATTCTGAAACTCTGGGTGTGGATTGGGTAGCAAAGGCTACTGTCACTGGTGCTCAACGGCCTCATTCTTGGCCATTTACTTCCCATACAGCCAATAAATATGTCGATGATGATGACTTTCCCGGAGCTGAGGCTTCTAGTTTTAGTTATGGAACTTTGAATCTTAATCAAATGAGTGCTGTTTTAAATCTTCTAAGAACAAAAACTGAAACTAACATTCTTTCAAACCCTAGAATTGTAACTCTTGATAATTCTGAAGCTTCTATTAATGTCAGTGTGGGTTTTCCTATAATTACAAAAACATACAATGAGGAGACGGGCACTTGGGTCTTGGATGCCCCCGAATATAAAGATATAGGAATAAAATTAACAGTCACGCCTCATGTGAATAATGAGAACATGATCACTCTGGACATTCATCCAGAAGTGGAGGAGCTTTTAGAGGTTATAACGGACCCTTCTTCAGGCACTCAATATCCTAAAACAAGTGTTAAGAAGGCTAAAACAAAAGTAATGATTAAAGATGGAGAAACTTTAGTTATTGGAGGGTTGATCAAGGATAATGTTATTGAAACTAAGAAAAAAGTGCCTTTATTGGGAGATATACCTTTCTTAGGAACGATTTTTAAATCTCAAACTAAAAGTATTGAAAAAACAGATCTTCTGATATTTTTAACTCCGCATATAATTACTTCGGTTTCTTCTAAATAAGTTCAATACTTTGCATTAAATTTGCATTAAAAGAGTTATTTTGATAAAAGGCCCCGCAAAGGGGCCTTTTTTTAGGCCAACAGGAAGGATCCGTTTTTGGGACATATGCCTGGGGCGTAAATTTTAAAAAAGTCGTATCATATTTTTGAAAAGCGGATATAATTATTAGACGTGATAACCCCGGTTCGTTGGGGGGGGACTTGTCTATGTCAAAAGAAATCCTTATCGAAAAAAAGACCGGAGAAACTCAGGTCGCCATTATTGATAACGGCAAGCTGGACGATTTTTTTATTGAAGTCGAGCGGCATCAGTCGATTCTCGGCAATATTTATAAAGGCCGGGTGGAGTCGATCCTGCCGTCCATCAACGGGGCCTTTGTCAATATCGGTCAGGAGCGCAACGGTTTTCTTTATTTGACGGATGCCGTCAATCCTCTGGTCGAATCGGAGGTCTCGGGCCCCCGGCGCATCCTGAACAAACTTTTGCACCGGTCAAAACAGCAAAAGAATCGCCGTCAAAAGCCGCCTCCGCTACAGCTTAAACAAGGGCAGGATATCCTGGTCCAGGTGGTCAAAGATCCGTTCAGCAGCAAGGGCGCGCGTCTTACCACCCATATCTCCCTGGCCGGGCGTTTTATCGTTTATATGCCCTATGACCGCCATTTCGGTGTCTCGCGCAAGATTGATAACACCCAGGAGCGCCAGCGCCTGAAGGAGGTTTTGAAGGGATTTGATTTCATCAAAAGTGGGGGCTTCATCGTCCGTACGGTTTCTTTTGAACAGAGCAAGAAGGATTTGGACCGGGAGGCGCGTTTCTTATACCGGATCTGGCAGCAGATCCAGAAGCTTTCCGAGAAGAAACAGGCCCCGGCGTTGATTTATAAAGAATACGATCTGATTTGGAAGATCATCCGGGATTATTTCACCGAGAAGATCGGATCTTTGACCATTGATTCGCATACGGATTATCTCAAGATAAGAAAATTCGTCCAGAATTTGATCGGCAAGAAGGAAGTTGAAAAAATCCATTATTACAAGGGGCAGAAGGACCTGTTCGGGTTGAAGAACGTTTCCCGTGAACTGGAAAAGATTTTCAATCCGAAGGTTGTTCTGAAGTCCGGGGCCTATGTCGTGATCGAGCCGACCGAAGGTCTGATTGTCGTTGATGTCAATAGCGGCAAGTTCAAGACCCGGGCCTCGCCTGAAGAGGCCGCGTTCATGGTTAACATGGAAGCGGCCAAAGAGATTGCCCGGCAGTTGCGTTTGCGCGATTTGGGCGGCATCATCGTTATCGACTTTATCGACATGTCCAGTGAGATGCACAAACGTAAGGTCCTGGAAGTGCTTAAGGTGGAATTATCCAGGGATTCGGCCAAAAGCGAAGTCAACCGTATCTCGCCATTGGGATTGGTCGAAATGACCCGCGCCCGGACCGGAAAGACCCTCGAAGCCATGACCTTCAGCACGTGCCCCTATTGCGATGGCCGCGGTAAAGTCAAAGCTGAATAATATCTGCGGGATAACAACCCGTTCGCCCAGTTTCATCCATCCGTCCCGATATCCGTTGTCTTCTCCTGATTCACGGGGATGATTTCCCCTGTGCCGGAAAGGCAAGAATTTTAGCCTTGATTGGAACAGGCGTCTTGCGGCATCCCCGGATTCAAGTAAACGGGATTCCTTGCGGCCCTTGGGAAAAGAACCCGGATAAACGTCCCCTTGCGAGAATTATATTGACAATTTTGTTAAATACGCTTAAATAAATTATTTATTGTCTTATTCTGGCTAGATTTGATTTGTTTCTTTATGTGATGGAGAAATCTTAATCATTCTACGATCTGAAGTTAGAAATCAAAGGAGGAGGCAAGATGTACGTTGTGGTTGAAGTGGGATCCCTTCAGTATAAAGTGGCCGAGGGTGAGGTTTTTGAGGTCAATCGCCTCGACAATCAACCCGGCAAGACAATTAATCTTGATAAGGTGCTCTTGTATGCTCACGGACATGATATCCGGATCGGACAGCCCTTGCTTAAAGACGTGAAGGTCAAGGCCCGCGTCCTTGAACAAACCCTTGACGACAAGAAGACCGCTTTTAAATTTCGGCGGCGCAAGGGATACTCGCGCAAAGTAGGTCACCGGCAAAAGTTGACCGCGTTGAGTGTCGAGAAGATCGAGGCCAAAGAGAAATAATAACAGTTTAAAGTTTGAGGTTTAAAGTTTAAAGATTAAAGTTCAACCAAGGTCAAGACTTTACCTTATACCTTAAACCGTTTACCTTAAACGGTATTTGTTATGCCATTTGTAGACGAGGCGAGGATCTTTGTCAAGGCCGGGGACGGGGGCAAGGGATGCGAGAGCTTTTATCGGGACAAATACAT
Source organism: uncultured Planctomycetales bacterium (assembly GCA_964494745.1). Classification (GTDB taxonomy): domain Bacteria; phylum Omnitrophota; class Gorgyraeia; order Zapsychrales; family JANLHA01; genus CAZBSU01. The sequence continues at coordinate 17,946 of CAZBSU010000003.1, forward strand.
GCGCTATCCCAAACCCGACGGCGGTGACGGCGGGAAAGGCGGCGATATTGGCTTTCGGGCAAAACCGGGCATCCGGACTTTATTGGATTATCGCTACAAGCAGCATTATCGCGCGGCCAGAGGCGGGCACGGCGGGAGCAAGGGTAAGCGAGGGCGGAATGCCCCGGCCCTGATCCTGGATGTCCCGCTCGGGACCATCGTCCGCGATCAGACCGAAGGATTGTTGATCAGGGATCTGGCCTCCGCTCAAGCGACGGTTGTCGTGGCCAAAGGCGGTTCGGGCGGCGGAGGGAACAAGAACAAACGCGCCTCGACCCCGCCCGGGCTCGGCGAAGAGCGGACCGTTCATCTTGAGCTCAAGCTGATGGCCGATATCGGGCTGGTCGGCTTCCCCAATGCGGGTAAATCAACCCTGATCTGCGCTGTTTCCAAGGTGCGCTCCCGGATCGGCAGTTATCCTTTTACTACCCGCCAGCCGGTGTTGGGTGTCATTGATCTAAAGGGATGTTCGTATATCATGGCGGATTTGCCGGGATTGATCGAGGGGGCCCATAAAGGCCGGGGATTAGGCGACCGTTTTCTCAGGCATGCCGAACGCACGCGGGTTATCGCGCATGTCATTGACATGGCCGGCAGTGAAGGGCGTGATCCTTTAGATGATTTTGCGGTGATCGAGAACGAATTGAATCAATACTCTGCCCGCTTGAGCCGCAAGCACCGCTTGGTCGTGGCGAACAAGATGGACCGGGATACGGCCCGGAATCATTTGCGGCGTTTTAAACGCAAGCATAAGGTCGAGGTGGTCGGGATATCGGCCCTTGAGAAGAAGAACTTAGAGGTTCTGATGTCCAGGTTGGCGCAGCTTTTATCGGTTTAATCGTCACACGGAGGCCCTCATGCCCAGGAAATTTCCGCGTCGTATCCGCAGGATCGTGGTCAAGGTCGGTTCCAGCGTCATGGCGACATACAAGATGAAGCCCAAGACCGCCCGCCTGCGTTCCTTGATCGCCCAGATCGATCAGGTCCGCCGGCAGGGGATTGAGGTGGTGCTGGTAAGTTCCGGCGCGATCGTTTTCGGCATGGGTGAGTTGCGGTTGCCGCACCGTCCCGGGGATGTGGCTTCTTTGCAGGCCCTGGCCGCGGTGGGGCAGACCCGGGTGATGGGGGTTTACAGCTCCTTGTTCAAAAAATTCAAGACGACCTGCGCCCAGGTCCTGTTAACCTGGGACGATTTTGACGCCCGCCACCGTTATAATAATGCCCGCAATACCCTGAAGGCCATCCTGTCCCGGGGCGTTGTTCCGGTTGTGAATGAGAATGACACGATCTCGACCGATGAGATCCGTTTCGGGGACAATGACAGGTTGTCCGCTTTTGTGGCGACCCTGGTGGAGGCGGACCTGCTGCTTTTGTTAACCGATGTGGAAGGCCTGTACGATATTAAAGACGGGGGGAAAAAGATCTTCAAGGAGATCAAGGAGATCACGGGGGAGATTGAGGGGATGGCCTTCGACACGCGCAAAAAACATATCTCGCGCGGCGGTATGGTCGCCAAACTGGAAGCCATCAAGATCGCGACCCATGCCCGTATCCCCTGTGTGATTGCCAACGGCCGGACCAAAGATGTCTTGACGCGTATTCTTTCCGGTGAACGCATCGGCACTTTTTTCTTGGAAAAAAACAATAAACTGCTGGCGCGCAAGCACTGGATATCATTCGGGGTCAAACCGAAAGGCATGCTGGTGATTGATGACGGGGCTTGCGCGGCGATCAACAAAGGCGGCCGCAGCCTTTTGTTGCCGGGCCTGGTCAAATGGTCGGGTCATTTCCAAAAAGGCGATGTGGTGACGGTTTGCGATCAGAGACAGCATGAGATCGGTCGGGGTATCGTGAATTATTCGGTTTCCGATTTGCATAAAATCAATGAAAAGAAGGGCAAGCCGGAAGTCATCCATTGCGATAATCTCGTTTTGGCCGGACGCTGAAGGAGGACGGCGCTGATGGATCTGGAGCAGAAAATAAAACAATTGGCGGCTCAGGCGCGTCGCGCTTCTAGGCTCGGGGCCCTTATTCCCACCGTCGAGAAGAATAAGGCCCTTCGGGTCATGGCCAAGGCCTTGAAAGACAATCAGGACTATTTGATTCGGGAAAATAAAAAAGACCTTCGCCAGGCGCGTAAGGAGGATTATCCCAAGGCTATGGTGGATCGGTTGACCTTAACCCCGGGCCGAATCACCGGGATGATCGATTGCCTTCTGGCAACGTCCAGACTCAAGGACCCGGTCGGAGAGGTCATGCGCACGATCCGCCGGCCCAATGGATTGGTGATCGAGAAGGTCAGGACAGCGATCGGGGTCATTGGGATTATTTATGAGTCCCGGCCGAACGTGACCAGTGACTGCATCGGTTTATGTCTGAAGTCCGGCAATGCGGTTATCCTAAAAGGCGGTAAAGAGGCGGCCTATTCCAATCAGGCGATCTTCAAGGTGATGAAAGGCAGCCTGCGGGACACATCCGTCCCGCCTCAGGCCGTTCAGCTTTTGGCCTCCTCCGACCGCCGGGCCGTTCATGTCCTTTTGCGACAGAATGAGCTGGTTGATCTCATCGTGCCCCGCGGCGGGGAAGGCCTGATCCGGTTTGTCAGCGAGCACTCCTCAATTCCGGTCGTGAAACATTATAAAGGGGTTTGTCATATCTATGTCAGCGAACATGCCGATTTGAACATGGCCCACCGCATCACCCTCAATGCCAAATTGCAGCGCCCAGGTGTATGCAATGCGGTCGAGACACTGCTCGTGCATAAAGATATCGCGGCGCGTTTTCTCCCGGTCCTGTTTCATGATCTGGATCAGGCCGGGGTGGAGGTCCGGGGTTGTCCGAAGACCCGGCGCATCCTTCGCCGCGGCATCAAACCGGCCGCGAAGCAGGATTGGACCGAAGAATATCTGGATTTGATTTTGTCGGTCAGGGTCGTTGATTCTCTGGAGCAGGCCGTTGAGCATATCAACACCTATGGGTCCGGCCATTCGGATGCGATCATCACCGATGCCTCCAAAGAGGCCCGCGCCTTTTTGGACGGCGTGGATTCGGCCTGTGTTTATGTCAATGCCTCAACCCGTTTTACCGACGGGTATGAATTCGGCTTTGGCGCCGAGATCGGCATCAGCACGGATAAACTGCACGCCCGCGGGCCCATGGCCCTGGAAGAATTAACGACTTATAAATATCGTATATTCGGGAACGGTCAGGTCCGGGAATGATCCGCGGATGTTTTGGGGACTCGCCTGTTGAAGACGGGGCGACCCGTGAAGGTATAAGATGAAAAAGATCGGGATATTAGGCGGGACATTCAATCCTATTCATATCGGCCATCTGGCCATGGCCGAGGTGGCCCGGGATCGCTGCGGATTGGACCGGGTTGTTTTTGTGCCCTGTTTTCAGCCGCCGCATAAACGGATCACCCGTTTGACCAAGCCCGCAGATCGCTTTCAGATGGTCAAGCTGGCGGTCCAGGGGCATCCTTCTTTTGATGTATCGGATGCGGAAATAAAACGCCGGGGCAAGTCTTATTCCATCGATACGGTCAGGCATTTCCGGAGGGTCCTGCCCAAGTCCGCGCGGTTGTTTTACATTATTGGCGCGGATAACTTTCAATATCTGGATTCCTGGAAGGATATTGAGGCGATCCTTGAGCAGGTTACTTTTCTCGTGATCAACCGGCCCGGGATGAAAGCCCGGGGCCCCAAGATCAAGCATCTTCGGGTACGGATGCCGGGTCTGGATATCTCGGGATCTTATCTGCGCCGTTGCCTGCAAAGCGGGCATTCGGTGAGGTATCTTGTCCCGGAAAAGGTGCGTCAATTTATTATCAGGAAGAAATTATATAAAAAATAATTTTTTGGCGAAAAACGGGCGCCCGGCCCGTTAATAGGGAGAGGAGTTTTGCGATGAGTCAATCCAAGCCCAATGAAATCAAGTTCGGCACGGATGGATGGCGGGCGGTTATCTCGGACACGTTCACGTTTAAGAATGTCCGTATCCTGAGCCAGGCCATGAGTGACTGGATCAATAAGGATTTGTCCGCCTCCAAGACCGGGAAAAAGACCATTGCCCTGGGATACGACACGCGTTTTATGTCCAGCGACTATGCCCGGCTGGTCTCCTGTGTCCTGGCGGCCAACGGTATTGAGGTCCTTTTATCCGACGCCCCGATTCCCACGCCGGCCTTGAGTTACGCGGTGCCGTCGCATCAATGTGTCGCCGGCATTATGATCACGGCCAGTCATAATCCTTACCAGTTTAACGGGGTCAAGATCAAGACCGCCCAGGGCGGCGGCGCGGGCAGGGATATCACCAATAAGGTCGAATCCTACCTTTATAAAAGTGATATTCAGGCGGCTGATTTTTATCAGGCGAAGAAAGACGGCCGGATCGCTGTGGTCGATTTTAAGAAGGCGTATATCCGTTTCATGAAAAATTATATCGATCTGAAAAAGATCAAGAAATCGCGCGCCCGGGTCATCATGGACGCCATGCACGGCAGCGGCAACAGCCTGATCGCCGAGATCCTGAAGGGTTCGCAGGTACGATTGTCTTTGATGCGTCAGGAGATCAATCCGTATTTTGACGGCAAAAAACCCGAGCCGGTGCTGGAGTATCTGTCCGGGATCGTCCGGCGGGTCAAAGAAGAGAACTTCGATTTGGGCCTGGTCCTGGACGGAGATGCCGACCGGATCGCGGCCGTTGCCCGGGGCGGTGAATTTATCCATCCCCAGAAGATATTGGGATTGCTGATCCTGCACCTGGTGCGGGACCGCGGGCGTCGGGGCGGCGTGGTGAAGACCATTTGCGGGACTACGATGATCGACAATATTGCCAAAAAGTTGGACCTCAAACTTTATGAAACGCCGGTGGGATTTAAATACATTTCCGATTTGATGGTGGCCGAGAATATCGTCGCCGGCGGGGAAGAGGCCGGAGGCATGGGATTCCAGGATTATATCCCCGAGCGGGACGGGACCTTGGCTGGTCTATTGCTGCTGGAGATGATGATTGACCGCAAAAAGGATATCAAAAAGATCGTGGCCGAGATGGAGAAGGAATTCGGGCGTTATTATTATCAGCGCCGGGACGTCCGCTTAAAGCCGGGGCAGACGTTTGATCTGGAGCCTTTCAAGGCCAAGACCGAATTGTTGGGCAAGAAGGTAACGGCTGTCAAGGATTTCGACGGCGTTAAATTGATCTGCGCAGACGAAAGCTGGCTGATGTTGCGTCCCTCCGGGACCGAACCGTTGGTGAGGGCTTATTCCGAGGCCCGGACCCTGAAGCGCGCCAAAGAACTGATCGAATACGGCGCCCGGCATCTCAAAGGGGCATAACGTTAAGGCACGGGGGGTGGTTGGTTTTATGTTGTCACATCTGTTTTATCGCTGTGTTTATTATTTTACGAAATTTTGGTTGATGATCTTTGTCCCGCGCCGGGTCACCGGGCTTGAGAATATCCCGGCGCGGGGCGGATGTATTTTCGCCTGCAATCATCTCAGTAATCTGGACCCGCCTTTTATCGGGACGGTGATTCACCGGCCCCTAAGTTTTGTGGCCAAGGAGTCGCTTTTTCAGAATAAAATCCTGGGCTTCATCCTCCGTCATGTGGGGACGATCCCCATCAAGCGAAATCAGGCCGACTTTCGGGCCCTGCGCGAGGCCATCCGGGTCCTTAAAAACGGCCGCCCTGTGGTCATTTTCCCCGAAGGTTCGCGTGAGGCCGTCCGGAGGTCCGCCAATCGGGGTGAAAAGGCCTTTTCAGGCATCGGTTTTTTGGCGGCGAAAAGCGGCGTGCCGGTCATCCCTGTCAAGATACAGGGATCGGACAAGGTCCTGCCTGTGCATGCGAAACGGCTTTATCGTCACAGGGTCAATCTTATTATCGGCCAACCGATTAGGATCCATCCGGACCAATTGTATCCCCAGATTACCTATCAGATCATGGAAGCCATCAGCGCACTTTGAGTCTTCCCCAGCCGCGGTCCGGTCCTCCGTTTCTTAAACAAGATTATTATTGA
>CAZBSU010000004.1:0-21034 GCA_964494745.1 uncultured Planctomycetales bacterium
TCTGGCGCTTTTCTGAAATCCGTAATGGTGATGCCTTTGCTGTGAATGACACGCCTTAATATCCCGATGACCTGACCTTCCCGCTGACGAATCCATTCACGGCTCTTATCAAACATATCACTGACTTCTTCAAGTGTTCTGCGCTCGCCGATGCCGAAAACCGGAAGAATCCTGTACTGCAAAACTGCCTTCATTATATCCTCCGCTCCCGGCCAGTTCTCCTGGATGCGCCTGACCGTCTCCTCGACGACGATCCTGACTGTTTCAAGCCGTTCAGCTTCTTCTCGCGCGGCATCCCGGGACTCCAGCTGACTTTCCGGGGTCGAGTCCCGATCCAGCTCATCCTTCCCTCCGGCTGGCCGATTCAATGATATGACCATGATCATCATGTCGCGGATTCCTTCGACTTCTTCGGTCGTCATCCCGATCTTGGCCGCAATACTGGCTGACGTCCGCCTGCCGTCCGATAAATCAATCCCTGCTTCAGCACAGAGCTTCTTTAACTTGCTGATCCTGGCCTGTTGATGCGCGGGAATCCGAACCGCCAGGCGATGATCAGCGATATAACGGGTGATCCGTGCCCTTATCCACCAAGCCGCATAAGTCGCAAACTTATTCCCCCGCGCCGGATCCCATTTTTCAGCCGCACGAGATACCCCGAGTGCCCCCTCCTGGGACAAGTCAAGGATCGAGATCCCCGACCATTGGCTGTATTTTCTGGCAAAGCTGAAGGCCAGCCGCGTGTTGCATTCAACCATCCGGCGTTTGGCCTGCTCATCTCCCAGTTTAATCAGAACACCCAATTTCATCTCGCCCAACCGTGTCAATAACGGATATTGGGCAATGTCATGGTAATACTGTTGGACTTCTGATAACCGCGGTCGATAGGCGGCAGGCACGTCCTCGTATTCATCCGACTGCGCATCCTTCTGATAAACGAGTTCCTCGGGGATCGATTCAAAAAACCTCCGGCCCGCAGCCAGGACCTCCACCCGGTGTGCTCCCTGATATGTCAGAAAATCCAGCACCTCGGAAGCCAAAGAGATGGTCTTCTGCTCGCCCGGTAATGTATTGAGAGCATCCAGCACAGCCAGGATAATATGCGGCTGGCTGAAGTTCTGACATTCGTAATCAAGCTTCTCCAGAAGTATTTCGATATATTCTTCATTGGAGTCGAAGCCGGCAACAAATAGCTCGCGGAAGAAATCCAGGGCGGATTGATGATTATCTTCTCGTGATCCCAAGACCGAATCGGCCAGCAGAGTAAAATAAAAATCGAATCTTTCTTCCCGCGAAGAAAACTCCCCTTCCCTGAGCCTGGCCATCATGTTCTCATAACCCGCATGAACGTCCAGACGGAGCTTTCTGTCAAGCGGGCTCTTGCTGATACCCAATGCCAGAATATCCGCGGCTATACCAAACATCCCCAGGTCGGCGAATTCCTTGGCCATTTCGATATTAAGGCGGTCCAGCCGGACTAATGTGCTGAAATACGGATGCCGGACCATGACATGTTCCGGTTCGCGATCCAGATCTTGCCTGTAGGCATCCGCATCATGGACATGAATCAGCCAGCCGAACCGCTCGTCCTCAACCGGCACATAAACGGCAGCCCGACCGGTCAATTTATACATATTCCAGATCTCAAGATCCCGATAATACCGGCCATGGTGGCGCTTAAGACTTAAAGAAGTCGTCCCATGATGCGTTAATTTGGACGTATGGAAATACGTCCGAGGCCGAAGCTCTTGGCCATGGATATTTTTATTGCCCAATATCCAATCCACGAAACGCAACTTGTCGAAGTTCATGGTCGAATAACGCTTTTGTTCCGGAATATAGTAATACGTTGCCCAAATTTCCCCGTTGTCATCCGAAATCTCCAAATACGCGCCATAATCCGCGTCCTCTTTGACTTGAGTAATAACCTCCGACGGCAAATCAACGGTCTTACCGCGGCCCCGGTACGCCCTCGGTAATTTGAGCATAAAGGTCAAGGGCTTGCCCAGCCGCATTTCATGACAAAATGGCGTATAATATTCTGTCCTTTCGCCTTTCTTTCGGGGGCTAATTGTAGACCTTGCATTCCTGCCCGCAACGGGCTGAACCGCTTTCCCTTTGCAATAATCCCGGATGTCCAAGGCCGCCATATTAACACCCGGGCATTTGCCTTGTCTCTCACCGGCTCTTCCCCGTCTTCTTAATTCAGCTAAATACTTAAACGATTCCAGCGGCACCGCGTCCTTTTTATCGGCCTCTTGAAGATCGTAAAGATTAATGATAATCCCCTGGTTGACGTCTTTAACCACCTTGGCCATGACAAAGGTATTGACTCGCGAACTTAATTCCGATGAATGAAAGAGAGCCAACTTCTCCTTCTCACGCCTTTGTATGCTCAAATGACAAACGCCTGAATTACCGCTTTTGTAAACCTTCAATTTAACGCCCCGGCCCATCGGCTGTATGTCCGTACGGCCGTAATAAACATCCATGACATCTTCTGCGCCCAAATCGATCATGCGGGGCCCCTTGTATTTATCCATATATCTGTAGGTCACCAAAGGATCGGCTGCTTTCTTCTTGTTGTCAAAATCATCCGCCAGGTAAATGGATACCACCTGCCCCTGGTTGGGATCGTCCTCCACACGTATCACGACTTCTTTTCCCTCAAGCTTTTCCTCTTCAACCTTGTCATTCGGCACCTTAAGCTGCACTTCTTGGGCCTTGCCGTCATCCGCAAACGCCTTTGAAAGCATGATATACCCTTGCGATTTCAACTTATCCCTGTATCCTCTATCCTGGGAGTAAATCTTTTTATTATTCCGGCAAACACAGGCGATATCGGCCGCGGCCAAATCAATCATCCGGGCTCCCTGTAATTGCGGGAAATACCGCCACGTCACCAGCGGCTGGGACACATCTCCTTTGTCGAACGCCTCGACATAATAACTATTAAGGACAAACCCGTGATTGATGTCATCCTGTGCGATAAAGATGATGTCATCCTGTGCGTCCTTAATGTCCGGGAAGACCTTGAGCAACAACTGTCTGGGGCCCGCCTCCGGCTTCTTTGAAACGATCAGATGATCGCCTTCGGTCAACCCTTGCCCGGTCTTAAACCAATCCCGTATCGGCCGGAAATCATCATGCGCTTCTTGTTTTGTGAATTCTTCCGTCAGCGGGGCGAAACGGACAACAAGGTTGTAAAAGGTATGCGCGGAGACATTCGCGGGCAGGGTGGCATAAATGATGAAGGCACCGAAGAGGCTTTGTTTCATGGGTTTGTCAACGGTCAGCGCGAGGCGCGCGAAGATAAGCGCGAGGTGGACGGTCCCCAGGATGCCGAGATAAATCCATTTGCCGTGGAAGATCAGCCAGACCACCAGCGGCGGATAAGCGACAATAGCCGCGAGAATGAGGACGACCCCGGCCGCGCGGAAAAGTTTGTGATACAATTTATGCTTAGGATGCGCGCGGAGAAATTTGAGCGGATGCAGCAGTTCCTCTGCCTCATATAGCGGGGCGATCCCTATCTCCACCAGCCATTTCGGCAAACGCGGGAAGGCGGCATAAGTGCCGGATAAACACAAAGCGCCTTTCTGGCAATCTTTACTCCTGTCCCGGACACACTCCCGGCAAGGCCGCTTAAATAAGGTATCCGCCCGGCAGGCCCGGACCGCACGCCCTGACTGACTAACTTTGACATAAGACCCCAAGACAGATTCCAAATCCAATTGAAATTCTCTGCCGCCGGCGACACTGAGCGCGGACATCAGCGAACTCATCAATGCCATGCTGTAAAGGGAATGGGAATCGGCCGCGGGATACCCGTATAACGAGCCGAGCATATTCGCGCAGGCAAAGGCCGAGGCACTGAATACCTTATTGATATCCGAAACGCCCATGGCCACAGCAAACATCCCGGCCCCGGCCCCGGAGTAAACAATCATTCTTCCCCGCGCGTCTTCACTATCCGCGCCGGATTCCCGCATTAATTTCAGGATGATCCCTTTCCATGATCTCCGAAATTCCCAATCACGTCCTGTGTAATACTTAATAATCCGGATAACATCGCTTTCGAAATTTTCCCATTCCTTTGATGAAAACAAGCCGGCCGATCCGGATGAGCCCGGGGCCTCGTCTTCCGCGACCGGCGTGCCGAGACCATGAGTTTCGTCAAAATCCGATTCGGCGACAGCCTCTTCAGCGGACCGTTCTTCCTCTGAAGGACGTAAACGGACCCTGAATCTCTGAATACGACTCCTTATCCTTTTATGAACAAACCTTCCGATCGCCCCGCGTGTGTCTTCCTTAAATTCCTGCGGCATGGATTGGCCGATCCGGTTCATCAATTCAACGACAACATCAAAATCCTGCCGGCATCTGTCTCTGTTTTTATGCGCCCGGCTCACACTCACAAAGGCCATGGCCGCACCCAGGCCATTGCGGTCAATACAGGGTATCTCAACATACCCCTGCATGGGCTCACACGTCGTCCCCATCCAGCCCAGCAATCCGTAGGCTGCGGCATGCCAGATCTGCTCCATATCCGTTCCCCGCAGATACATAAGCGCGCCGGCCGCCATCGCGGTCGCGCTTCCGATTTCAGCCTGGCATCCGCCCACCGCGCCGGTCAGGCTGGCATTCAATTCGATAACCCGTCCGATCACCTGGGCCATGAACAAGGCATTTAATATTTCCCGCTCCGGAATTTCCCGGCCAGCGTTTTTTTCCGATTCCACAAATGCATACAAAGCGCCGGGGACGACGCCGCTGGACCCGCCGGTCGGAGCGCCGACAATGAGTTGTCCCCGCGCGTTCTCTTCGGAAACGGCAACCGCGCAATTAAACGCCCGCGTGAATATATCGGCAAAACACCTGCCCTCGCCGGATAAATAAACTTTCAGTTTATATGCCAAATCACCGCCATACCCGGCCAGCGTCTTCTCATGGGAAATCAGGCCTTCCTCAACGCTCCGGGACATAACCTGCCAGATTTTCCTTAATCGGGCAAAAAGCATCTTTCTGGAAATGGAGAGCAATTCACATTCCTTATCCATAAGCTGACTGATAATCTCCCGGGCTCCAAGCTCATTCATTTTCATCAGATCCGCGGCCCGGGTAAAATGATGCCGACCCCGACAAGGGATCTTAAAGCCCTGGGGGATATCCCGAATATAAAGATCTTTCCGTGATCCGTCCTTTTCTTCCCAATAACCCTGGATGACAACTTCAGCCGCGCCGAGAGATTTGCCCTCCAAAACGATCTTCTCCCCATCTCCGTTGGCCACAATTCGGACCGTATTGGGATGTGCCTCCGGATCCCGTTCCCGGTGTAAGATCAACGGAACCGGATCGTGTTCCCCCTTCAATTCGATCAGTCCTCTCTCTTCCGGCATCCCGTTACGGTTCGTGCCTTTTACTGTCATTTCGGCAATAAACATGGAGTTGCCCAATTCCATGTCATCCATCTTGATTCCCAGCAGGCCGCCGATAACAGCACTCGGCGTCTGATGGCCTTCACCGGTCATGGCAAAAGAATTAATAAGCGTGATCTCAATCTTCTCCATGGGACTGATCTGGCTTCTTAATGCCTGGATCACCTCTCCTGCCGCGTAGGCGATGCGGTTAGCACCGGCTGTATGCGAGCTTGACGGGCCGACAAAGATCTTGAACAGCCCGGCAATATTCGATATACCAGGCTCTTCCTCGCGCCATTCATGCGAGACGGGCGAGCCCACGCCCAGCAGCAAGGACGGCGACATTCCGGCCAGACGCCGAGCCTGCCGAGGGTCCTTCTTAATCTTTCGACCGATAGCCCGCGACCAGGTGATAACCCAAAGGATGTCGGTGAAATATAGTCCCAAAATAACGGCGGTGTTCCGCATGGGGAATAATCCGACAAAAATAAAATACATGGCGCCCCAGACAAACCAACACACAAACATATAGCCGTTAACCCCGCTAATCCCTCTCCACGCTCTGTCTAAGATAGCCTTCCATCGCTTCCGGCGATGGACAATATCTCTTAACGCGAAGAGGATGGATGCAGACGAATTATACGGTGCGATCCATATCGCTGCCAGGAACAGCGGTTTGGCGATCATCGCTCCCGGACCGGAGACCGAGCGTTTAACAAACTCAAGAAGCGGCGGGAAAAAGAAACCGCAGAAAAGACCGATACACCCGAATATGGCAAACCGCGTCCAATTGAACGCCCGTTTGCCGGGATTGCGGATCTGGGCATACCCGTCGGAGAAAAGAAAATACGCCGGGGACAGGACGTATAACGGGCATTTATCCAGTATCCAGCCAATCCACGCGAAATTCAGACCCGCAGCTACCAGCACAGAGCGCACCCCGAGGAAAAACAAAAAGACAACCACGACAGATGTAACGACCTTTATCGCGGCCTTGTGCCGCGTGTGATCCGTCCAATCACGTCCGATACTTTTTCGAGAAGAGATAACATAAGGCAAAAAGGTGAATACAAAAAACCATACCGAGAAAAGGCAAAGGGAAACCGGCAGGACCGTCATCGCCCTGAACGACCATTGCAGATTATTGAACAGCATCCCGCCTCCTATCCCGGCTCCTGCCGAAACGACGGCAAGAATAGCGACAAACACAGAATTACGAATGCGTTTTTGGCGCGGGCTCTCGGCCTCTCTCGATACGGTCAGCGGGGCGAAACGGATACAAATGTTATAAGGCGTATGAGCGAGGACGTTGGCGGGCAGGGTTAACGGAATGATTAACGGGAGCAAAGTCTTGAGATATGCTATGGAAGCATTGTTGCCTTCCGGACAGGGGATCGTGGCCTGTGAAACCGAAAATTTATTTTGAGTCAGCCAAAGGCGTATTAGAATGAGGGCTGCGTGAACAATAGCCAAAACCTTGACGCTGGTCCACGCGCCGTGATAAATTAGCCACCCGACAAAAGGCAGATACGCTGCCATGAGTGCCAGGATCCCCACAATCCCGGCCGCGCGGAACAAATAGTGATACCACCGGCGGTTTGGATGCGCGCGGAAGAATCTGACCGGGCGCAAAAGTTCCTCGGCCTCGTATGCTGGCGCAATGCCGATCTCAACCAGCCAGTTCGGCAAGTGAGGGAACGCGGCGTAGGTGCTGCCCAGGCAAAGCGCTTCATCACCCGATTTTTCTGCGCCATTTGATGTGGTGTTTGTGTCTTGTGGCGGGTGCCCGGCATCCCGTGACGTTTGGGTTGTGCCGTTTCTCATCTCGGGGGGCTCCTCATCGCCATTCTCCGCCACCCGTATCCCGTGCGCGCTGTCGGTCATCGAATGTTCGTCGCGAATGCCGGCCTCGATCTCGCGGGCATAAATATCCTCGGTCTCAACCTTGAGATCCGCCCGGACCTGCCTCATCAGCTTGCCGTAGCGGTCGAATTTCAGGACCGAATAACCGCGGATATGGCCCTGATATTTGACTTCCAAAATGACCAGCATAAACTCGCTGTAGCCGATCGCGTGTTCGCCCACGACCGGGGTTACCATTGCGAAGTTACCGGTCTCTGCCTCAAAAGGATAGCCTGTCAGGACAACGCCGTCGGCGATGAATACCCCTTTGGGTGTTATCTGGGCCGACAACGGAGACGGCGCCCCGGCAAAGGCATTCGGATTCCGGAAATACCGTTCCCACGCCTGCCAATGCATCTGTTTGATGCTGCTCATAAAACTATCAACCCTTTCCCGGGCCTCATTGAGAATCTTCTGTACCGTCGGCAGGCTCGGCGCGGTCTTAAAGATGCCTCTTTTTTTCAGGATTTCGGCAATAATTTCTCTTTTCACCTTAACGCCGTAATAAAGCGAATCTGCCGCGGAATCGATACCGTTAAACAATTCATACACCGTCCGGTGCGGCCGGTCCATGCAATCCAGATAACTTCGCAGCAAACGCAGGGATGTATCTCTCTCCTCGATTTCGGCGGCGATTTCATCCGGGCCCATAACCGCCTCATCGGCCGGCTCCCAGATTTCGCCCTCATCATTCTGCGGAAACGGCCAGGCCTGTCGCGCCCTGAGCTGTGAAATCCTCGAAGCCCGGCGAAAGATCGCCGTGCGGGCGTAGGTACCGAATTGCGCCTCCGAAGGGTCCTCGGGATCATACATCCAGGCGCATTCATTGACCACATGCTCGACCTCATCGCTTTCCATGCCGTAGGACCTGACCTCATGGGCCAGGACCGTTAGCGGATATTTTTGGAAGAATTGAATAACTCTCTGTTGGACAACGGGCACTTTTTCTTTTCTTTCTTCCAGGCGCGCAAAAAGACTGACAAAATCCCCGATATCCTGCTCTTCAACATAGATATATACAGCTTGTTCCAGCTTCGTGGGGTTAGCCTCTTCAAGCGAAATCACGATACGGATATGCGGCGAAATACCCAGCAGAAAACCTTTATAGAGATTACGATTGAACACCGGCCAGGGCATGATATACCGATCCTCCCCGTATGACAAATCGGCGATAAGCAGGCCCCAGCTGATAGCGACCCGGGCCCACAAGCCCCGGGCGTCGCCAGCCTCTTCCTCGCGCTTTTCCAGGAAGGCAAAAAAGACATTACTTAAGAACCGGGCGCATTCCTCAGTGGTGAAATACTTATTCACATTAATGGCCCTTAAGACCGCCATGATGAAAGTCACGAACCTGACGTCGTCCTGGGTGTGCATGATCTGGTAGACAAAATACCGCGCTGCGGCCTGGACATATTCGGGTTTGTTCAAATTATCTACGCGAACGATATCCCCTCGGGCGGACGCAGCCAAGGTCTTTAACTCCCGGTCGACCCGGACGATCGCCCGCGACTCTTTTTTCTCCTCGGCCCGCGGGAGAAAGCCATTAAGATCAATGACCTCGCCGGGTTTGACCGGCCCGAAATCGGCTGAGAGATCCGGAGCCGGCTCTGCGGTTCCCGCTTCGGTCATCCGGCGTTTTTGGTCAGCCATGAATTCACGCAGATTGATACATCGGGCCTTCAGCACGCGGCGCATCTTCCAGTGTTCGCGCGGAATAGCACGGCCCGTTTGCCGGCTTATTTCACAATAAGACCGCCAGCCGTATTCGATCACGGCATTAACTTCATCAAAGATAGGCGCGGCCTCTGCCAGCGGAAGCAGCCGCTCCAGGCCCAGCAAGGCCTGAACGGCATATTCCCAAAACGCCTTATCCATCCCCATGCTGAGGGCCTGCATCATGGACAATTGCCGCCGGATACCATTTTCCAGCTGGGAGACCAGAATCTTCTCCGGCGGCTGACGCCTGACCTTTTCGCCGGTCTTCAAGAATCGTTGGCCATCAAACAAGACCTCCCCGGCGACCAGCCTGTATACCAGTTCATCTTTTTGTCGATGCCAGTAAACGACCCCCCTCTGGCAACCTCCGAAACCGACCGGCTCGATCCATACACCCCGTTTGGACTCCTCATCCCGCAACGGCACATAACCCATGACGCCTTTGTTTTCCAACCTGTATAACCGATAGCCGCCTTTTGAAAATTCCCTTCGTCTCGTAATCCCGGGGCTGGAGCATCCTGTCCCCAGCCAGTAGATCAGTTGCGAATTCCAAAGCTGCGGGGATCCGGGCCAAGCCATCTCTGTTTCAACGCCGAAAGGAATCGCACAGGGTTTCTCAATAAACGCGCCGTTGGCGTACAATTTATACCCAACCAAGGGATAAAACAGGCCGCCTTCGCCGACTTCATACACCACGCCCCGGGCGCCGTCTTTAAATTCCGCGGCAACCCGTCGCACGTCCAGCCGGTCCACAACCCCCCTGGCGACCGTCAGGTTGACCCGGCGGTTGGGCAGAGAATAGATATGCTCGCGTCCGCTGGCCTCCAGTCGGTCTTCAACCCGGAGCGGGTCTGGTTCCGCGCCGCCGTTAACCAGCCAATACAACAGCCAGCGTTCCCACAGTCCCTCGATCTTCGGCGCCCATTTCTTCGTGAAGCCCGGCCGTCGACGTTGGGGATGCTCGATAAAATGCCCGTCTTGATACAGGACATGCATCGCGATCGGAAACAGTTCCTGTTGCCCGGCGGGCCGCTGAATATCAACCACCTTGCATACAACCCCGCGTTCGTTACGATTGAATTCGACCGGGATCAACATAATCCCGTTGCTTTTGATCCAGTCGAAGTTGCCGATGTGAATCTTGACATTATGGCCTTTGATCGTCCACAAACCGATCCTTCCCAGGCTGTCCAGCTTCCTCTTCTCATACCATTTGCCCGGATACGGGCCCTGCCCGGCCAGCCAGGCGATAAATTTTTGATAATACGGTTTATGCGTCCGCGGCCAACACCAGGTTTTCAAACCCGGTGTGGCGATGGTATCTGCTTGGCTGGCAAGCAGATCGGGACGATTTTTTGGCGCTTCGTCTTCCTGGGATTTATCTTTCCGCGCGCCGACAGCCGTATCCGGTTCGTCCAGGATATCCAACAAAGACCGGGTCAATCGCCGCGCCCGGCGGGCCTGGTCTTTGGTGAGCGCGTGATACACGCGCCGGCCCCAATCATCCCTTTCGACTTGATCCAAGACCCGAATAGTCTGCGCGATCAGCCTGGCCTTGGGCTCTTTGAAAACACGCACCAGAGCATTCCAAATCTCACGCGGTATATACGTCATGCCGCGGTTAAACATGCCGCTGGGGAGAGACAACAACTCCGCCCGGAACCGGTCAATCTGTTCGTTATCGATATATAAATCTTTCGCGGCCCGATAACTTCTCAACGAGGCAACCATGCAGTTTCGGGCCGAATCCTGCTCCCAGGCCTGCCAGGCCGCGTTGACATGCGGGGCCGGTGCCCTGTGAAGTAATCGTCCGAGAAAAACCCGGCGGTTAACCAGAAACGCGTTTTGCAGTTCCAGCATCCTGATATAGGTCGCTAATTTTTCCCGCAAAATCGCCTCGCGTCTGTCCGCGAGCACCCATAAAAGCGTCCTGGCCTGCCACTCCAAGATGCAATCCAAGATATACGGTTTGCCGGCCAAACGATCATGCCATTTTTTGTAACCGGCGATCGAACCCCCGGTGATTTCGCCGGCCTCGTCATCAATCCCTTCGTAAAGATGATCAAGATGATACTCTATATGCATGCGCATATCCATCTCACGCGTTTGATCCTCAAGCGCCCTGAGCTTGGCCATCATATCCCGGACATGAAGGGATGTTGCCTGCACCTCCTGCAGCAATGAGATATACACATTGGCCACCACAATAGCGGTCGAATCGCAGTCATAAACGTATTGCACAAAATCCTGTACGGGCCGGCCTAACGCCGCCTGTTCGGCGGCCATGATCTGATGCCGCGAAATATTCGCGCGCAGCAAGCGGTCGAACAGGTGCAAGTCGACGTCAACCTCCTCCCCGGGCTTCTCAGTCTTCAACTGCTCTTCCAGGCTGCCACGATAGTCCCAATGAAAC
The DNA here is from genome assembly GCA_964494745.1 of uncultured Planctomycetales bacterium. Taxonomy (GTDB): domain Bacteria; phylum Omnitrophota; class Gorgyraeia; order Zapsychrales; family JANLHA01; genus CAZBSU01. The sequence continues at coordinate 11,452 of CAZBSU010000004.1, forward strand.
CGTTCGATATCATTTAATAATCCCGCAAGAGCTTTGTAACTCGGAATGAATCCGGCTTTAACCTTTGCTGCCATAAGATAAAAAAGACCAATCACCCAATGCGCCAGCCGGTCTTTAATCTGTCTTAAAAGATGCTTGCTTCGGGACCTGTTGCGGCGTCTCCCGGCCAGGCCCAAAGCCAGGGCCTTGGCACGCTTATTCTTCAGAATGACCCGCGCGTTGTATCGCATGTGCCGCCAGAAAGAAATGACACTGGGCAAAATAATCGGAGCCGAATCAATCATGATCATAGCAAAAACGCAAAGCAACGCTACCGGGACAATAACCGCCACAGGAGGGCCGGCCAAAATAAATCCTACGATCGGGAATACAGAAAATATGATAAAAAACATTTTAATCCATAAAAGATGCTCCAAGATCAGGTACATCGACTTATACGGGGCCAGGAAATACGTGATCACGCGCGTCAGGCGTGTAAGATAATCCTCGAATTCCGCACAAGATTCCTCCGCAACCGGCCGGCTGTCTTCTCCGATAAAAAGTCCGCCCCGGTGAAAATCCTTAAACTCTTTTAAGATGCACAAAAGGCGGGCATCCAGATTAGCGTCCCGTTCCTCAAAAACCCTGGCCATGGCCTGGCTCTTTCGTATTTTCTCAAAGAGATCTTCCGTAGTCCCGCCTTGCTGCCGGTTTTCGTTAACAAGCTTCCTGACTTCCGGGTTCGTCATAAACATCCTAAAAATCGAATTACGGTTAAAGGGTTCCTTGAGCTTATCCCGGAGCCTGCTTGCGAAATAACGCGTTTCGTCCAAAGGCCCCAAAACCGCGCCTACCAAAAGGCGCAGCGGCAGACACAGCCGCCCCGCCAAACCGGCATCGGGCAGACGCGCGTAAATCCGGCCCCAGACGCTGCCGGGGACCAGCCCGAGCGGCGATTGATCCGTCGGGCGCGCCTTAGGTTTATATCGGTCGAGTGGAATCCCGGCAAATTCATATTCGATCTCCCAAAGATCACGGGTCAAATGCGCCTCAGTAATCTCCGGCCCGTTATGGCACCGGTCAATAAAAACACCCTTTTCGGCAATATCTTTTCCCTGATGCCGGGATGCTATTAATAGGAAATCCTTTTGGGTAAAATCCTTAGACAGAGGATAGCCTTGGGGCCAATCCCGTCTTTCCACGTCAAACCCCCGTTCAAGCAGATACCTGATGACCAGGATATCAAGACCGTGGCGCGGATTGATATCGGTCTTGTTAAACGTTATCAATATAAGCCCGCGATCTTTAACGATGCGCGTTGCCTGGCGTATCAAATCTTCCCATCGGCGCGCAAAAGGCTGATTAACGGTCACGATGTCAACCGACTTATCCGTTAACCCGGCAGCCTCATATTCCTCACGTTTATACGCCCTGGCCCGAAAAACATGATGTCCTTTTGCCCTGGCCTGTTTCGCGAACGTCAAATCCGTCTCAACTCCTACACACTCAACCTCAGGGTATAAGCCTTTCAATTTATTCCCGAACTCCGTGACAAAATCACCCTGGCCCGTATCCAGATCGGCAAAACGAAGAACCGTCCGTGATCCTAGTTTCCGGTGCAATATCATGTCGATTCTGTTCCCGATGAATTCATTCGCCATACCCAGCAGCGCGTCATCCGGAAGATCGGCCTCAGCCAACTTCTTGACTCTTATTTCTTTCGGATAGACGCCTTGTTTCCAGGCCCGGACTTCCGCTTCGCTCATCACATGCCAGACCGGCCGGCCGTCATCGCTTAACATGTCGTAAGTGAACACATACATATCCTCTTTGATGTCTTTGGTCTTAAGAAACTGCCTGACTTGATCAGCCCTGAAAAGGACCACACCGTTGTACCAAGCAATTTCCGGGTACTGATCCAGGAATTCCAGCAGTTCATCAATCCGCTCATGTTCCTCAAACCAATCGATAACACAGCTACTTAATGAACGCCCGCTGATCTGGTAACGCCCAAAACGACCGCCATGCTTATTCGTGAGCCGGTGCGGCTTCAACGTCTCTGGAAAACCATCATAAGCAGAAATGTATTCCAGCAAACGCTTCTGGCCGTGTTCATATAAACCGATCGCGTCCGCGGTAAGGATGATCCCGCCAAAATCCATGTTAAAATGCGTCAAATAAATCTCCGTGTTGCCGTCTTCTCGGGCCGCCTCCAGTGCCTCATTGAGATCTTCCACCTGATAAAACTCGGCCGGGGTAAAAACGGCCATACGGATCTTGTAAACCCCGATATTGGCGCGCACCCATTTGATAAACTCCGGGATCGCGGCATAGGAACAATCATTCTCACTGCCGTCCAAATGCCCCACGAACCCGACCATGTCTTGGGGATAATCCACATATCCGGCCAGGCCGGAACAAATAACCAGGCCGCGGGTTCCGATAACATCGCCGTAACCCAATCCGCGTTTAATCTGAATATAATTGAGACTCACCCAACTGGAATGAACATTATCGAGCAAATCATCTATCTCTTGAAGAATAAGAGAGTGATCTTCATCAGCAGTAATGCGCAGGAATTGTGAATCGAGGTCGGGACGGGTCCGGATGCCGTCGATGAGTTGGCGTGATTGCAATTCAAAGGTGAGATTATATTTGGCAAGCGACGCGACGCGTTGGGCAAAATGATACGGCTCACCGACAACGCTCTTGGCCCGGCGGATCATCTCATATGGAACGCCCGTCCGGGCAGCCTGGGCAAGAATATGCCACAAATACCGGCTGCCCGGAGGCGAGCGCTGTCCTCTCCCACCACGGATTTGGACATCCATTAATTTCTTTCGCGCCTCACCGTAAATTTCCGCCACGGCCCGTTGGGAAGTCTTCATGTCGGGGATCTTCTTTATGGAACCCGCACGGCGATAATCTTCATCTTCGGGCGCCATCCCGATCACGGCATCTTCCGGAAACAGGATTTCATATACCGGGATCACTCCATGATCCCGGCGCTGGGCCTCGGTCATATGCCTATAGGACTCAAACTCCGTCTTATTTAAGGCGTGATATATCCTGTGCCGGAATACGGCTGTGGATTTGCCTGTTCTTTGGACGTACATGGTCGGCAGGCCCAAATTACGCAGGAAACGGATCACGTCATACACAAAATGGAGGGGCCGTTCTTCTTTGGTCTCTTCATCCTTATACCAAACGGCGGCATGCCGCTCGCGGATAAAAATTTTCAGGGCCCGGTGCAGTCTATAGCTTTCAAACCATTCCGTTACACAATTGCGCACAACTTTTCTGTAATCGCGGTTCAGGATGTCCAGGTGCGGCAGTGTTTCCGGGAAGGGGCGGGCATACAGCAGATATTCTATTAATCGACGGCCCTCAAAAAGCCCGATGCCTTCTGTCGTCAAGACAAGCCGTCCGTCCGTCCCGGGATAAAATGTCTCGTAAAGGTCAACGTTCGGAAGCTGACGGGACGCACGCACGGCATCATATAACTTTTGGGGATGCATGGCGTTCCGCTGGGTCATGAGAACCAAACGGATCCGGTATCGGCCCGCGGGGCCGTTGAATTCCGTTCTTAACCGTTTGATGAGTTCGGGTAACACGGTATATTGTTCCTGCTCTTCAATCACCGTCAGGTGACCCGCGAAGGAAACAGGCTGCCCGGGGATATCAATATACCCGCCGATGGCAGCGCAGGTGACGCACCCGTCGGTGCCGAGAATTTCATGATCAGCGAGTTCTTCCTGGATGCCGATCCGTTCGGGGTTGACATAGAGGGTAACAAACCGGTTTTCAGCCAGAGATTTCTGAGACCATCGCCGTCTTCTCTTCTTCCAATCATAAAAATCAAGCCGCGGACGCCTTTCTTCATCACGGTTCACGGCCAGCATCTGATAGCTTGGCCTCCAATGGCTGTCGGATAAGAACGCCGGCCCGTAAAATCCTTTGGCCTTGGCTAAAAACGTCCCGTCCGTCAGCCGCAGCGATCCGGCCTGCCGCATGAACATCAAGGCATCCCGCTCAATGGCAGCCGCGGTCATGTTTTCATCCCATCCGTTTTGCGCGGCCAGGGCCGCTGCCTGCCACATCTCTTGCAAATCCATGCCCTGGAACCCGCACCCTTCAACAACAGCTTCAAGCAACCGGATGCCTTGTTCACCAAATTCTTTCTCCACAACCGACTGCGAGACGGCAACGGGAGACGGCTGTTGGCCGGAGTGCCGCATCGGCCGGACGGCAAGAACGAAACAAACAATCACAACCCCCGCCATAATTCCGGTCGCTATACTGAGCCAGGCCAATATCAAGGCCAGGCCCGGGGCTCCGGCTGCCGGGGCCATGCCCATGCACAGCGGAGCCAACAGTGCAATCAGGGACAGCGCCCTTTTCGCAAAAAAGCGCGCTGTCCTCTTTTGTTTTTCAGCAACAATACCGCTGATGAATAAATTCAAATCCGGATTCTTTTCACGCATCTTAAGAGCTTCTTCGGTCGATTCCACAACCCTCCATCGCAATTCAGCGGCATTAGATTGAGTGAATTCGTCATGGCAGAAAACCGCCCCTTGGATCCGGCTGAACACATGATGACGCGCATTGAACCGAAATAGGAAATCAAGATAATTTCTGTCCGCAGGATATCGCAGGACAAAGAGCCTTCCGGGAGACATATCCTTTACGGCGTATAAAAGCATTTTCGTTCCGATACCCTGATTGGTATGCGTATCATCAAAAATGCGCAGATAAACCCGCCGCAATTCCCAGCTGATATCCCTGATATCCAGGACACCGACACATTCATCGTCTTTTTGTATACTGAAATTCATCAGCCCCGGCGTATCCGTGAAGCATTGCAATGTCAGCCCTTCATTCGACGACAGCGAAATAACCATGGCCGCCTCTGGATGATTCCATGTCATCGACGTCGCGCTGACCTTGCAGGCCCGCAACGGTGACCACAGTTCCTGTTCGGGTATGCGGGCCAACAGATATTGCATAAAGTGCCGGCGCCGGCCCTGTTTGATGGTCAGGGAAATCAGCCGATCAATGATTTCCCCTATAGCAATGTCGCTTAAGCCCGCCCTTAAAAGACGGCTGATCCGGTCGGCAAAGACATCCAGCAGATCCGGATTCAGCCGGCAGGCCGACACAATTTGATCAACCAGTTTATGATCGACATGGCAGCTGGTTATATTGGCCGGATCATAGGCCTGAGTGATCAGGGCATCGGTTGCCGATAGAAGGTCTTCGGCGTCTTGTTCGGGATCCAGAATTCGAAAATAACGGCCGATAGCGCCGTAATCAAACTCCATCCGCAGCTGCCGGATCGCCTCCGCCACGGAACGGCGAGACTCGCTTTGCCTCATAACAGCTTCGATATGATCTACTAAATCTTGGGGATATTCCCGGCGGGTAGCCCACTCAGCGTCTTCGTGACTTCTTCCGGGCTGTGACTCAAGGTTTTCATGGAAGGCGATGATCTCCAAAACCGTTCGCAAATGACGGCGAATGTTTTCATCCGTCAAGAAGGCATAGTAGAGCTCCTTGGAAGAGAAATAGATTTCAAGGCGGGCCTCGACCTTGTCGCGGCGGGCCCAGATGAATTCTTTCGGCGGGCTGCGCACGGGGATCGCTTGCGTGAAATACCGCCAGCACAGCGTCTGCCCATCAAACCTTCTGAATTCTGATTCCAGCAGCCGGATGGGCTGCCAGACATTCTTGTGCGCCATCGTGTTCAGCTGCGGCTCCTCCTGCGGAGTGACATTGCCGATAAAGCCTTTTCGTCTTCTAGCCGACGGCAATTTATACGGCTCTTTCAGAAGCAGTCTCTGCTCGATCCGGGCATCATAAAAACTTCGGCCCCGAATTTTCTTCTTCATGTCTTCATTTTCCCTCCAGATAAATGACCTCTTTTCCTGAGCTGAACTTCGACGCCCGACACCCACGATAAATCCTTTTACACGACATTTAAAATGACGGTGCAGTCTGGGGATAACTTTCTCATGCTTGTCTGCGATCCGGCGGCGGGCCAACCGCCCGGAGTTATTTGCTCTGTCTTTCTTCTTGGAAATAACGAACCGGCTTTCCCCCCAATAAAGTCCGTCATCCAGCTTCAGCTCGCCCGTACGTTTTCTTACATATTTTTTACGGTCCATCTCAAGCACAAAATCAACGTCCGTATATCCGGCCGGGAATTCCAAATAAACAATACGGGCATTCTGTACGCGGTCTTCAATCACCTTGGCGATCGCGAACTCCGCCAACGGCCCAATGTATGCTTCGTGGAAACTTCCGTCGCTGTCCACGGCTTGGCACAAGACATCTTCACAACCCTCAACACCCCAGGACATGAAGTGAATAACCGCTTCATAAATGATCGCCAGACTCGGTTCGCGGCTGATCCGCTCAAAAGCCTGGGCCGCCCGCTGCGATTGGAAGCTGATCCCGTCGACTTCATAGGGATACAAATCAGCTGGCCTGGCTCGACGAATCGAAGAAGCGCCGCGTCTCAAGGCCCGGCGCTTGGGTGTGCGCCGGTATCTACATGTCGGCCTGGCAATGTCCCCGCCCGGCAGATTCTCATCATCCTCTGAAACAAAAGGGGACAGCGCCACGATCAACCACCCAGGCAGATCGGCAGCGGCCAGGATCGTAACCGCGGGGATCTCCAGCCCGGCGCTGCGCAGGCCGGGGGCACCCCTCGAAGATGGTTTTGACTTTTCTTCTTTTGCCCTAACCGGGATATCTCCCATACGTCTCAGCCCCAGGACTTTTATTTTTACGAGAGCTGATTTCCTCAAAATAATTTTCTTCGCGTGCTTTCCGTTTCCGATCGGCCAAAGAACCTTTTTATCTTCCCCGCGAAACTGACTAAAGATACAATCATGATGTTTGCCACTTTTGTCTTCAACCCGCACGATATCCAGAAGTTTCAATTTGGCAAAAGTCGAACGCTGAAATTCCGTCGCATTATCGCCGATAAGATCCATGGCCTGCCGGGCTATCGCATCGAAATCCTTTTTGGGCCGGGCGAACGGCCAGTCGGTTCCGGCCGTGCTCACGTGCCAGGAACGTTGGAATCTGTTAAATTTACCTTTCGCCTCAAGCCGCTGTCCCTGCCGGTTATCCGCCTCTTTGGTTGTCTTAAGAAATACTTTGGCAACTTCTTCCTTTGAAGCGGTCTCGGAATCCTCACCCAGCTTTATGGCCTTCACGCCTTCCATCTCATCGATATAATCAAGGATATTCAAGACCGCCTGCCTTAAACCTTCGAGTTTATCGCGATTTGTCATGGCCGGCAGGGACAACTTCCCGATCGTTTTTTCATCCACATTCCTTCGGTCTAAATTCTTGCCCAGCGCGGTTAATATCTTTGCCAATTTCACGCGGTTGCCTGTTTTTCGGGCGTATTGCCTTATATTCGCTCTCTTCTCCAACTGCTCGCGTCGTTTCTCTTGCCTTTTAACCTCCTGGTCAAAACACATCGCCAACGGACCGACATCACCCAGCGGGGACCTGGCCACGCGCAATTCCTGATCACTCAATTTCTTGGGAGCCGGAATATCTTCCGCGGAAATATCTTCCACGCCGGACTGTCGGGCCAGGAATGCCAAATACTGCGCGCTGGCGTTTTGTCGCTCTTCTTGACGGGCCTTCTCGTCATCCTTTTGTTTCTTACCGGCCTTATAACTGTTAATGGCTCTTTCCACAGCCATGTCTTCCGCGGAAAAATCCCTGGCAGGGGTTTCATCAGGCGGGGCCAACCGATATTCTTCCTCTTCTTCATCCGGTTGTTCAGGCTCATGCGTTTCATCCATAAACACAACAAAAGGGGACAGCGCCCTTTTTCTTCCGACAAAGGGCGCTGTCCCCTTTTCTTCAACCATTACCAGACCGCCCTGCCGCCGAATAAATGTCAAGATCACGAATAATCCCACCAACGCCACGATCAACCACCCAGGCAGATCGGCAGCGGCCAGGATCGTAACCGCAGGGATCTCCAGCCCAGCGCTGCGCAGGCCTTTATTTTTGCGATGCCGCGGCATCATGCGCGGTTGCCGGCAAAACTCTTTCCAGATATTTTCGGCAACTGTAATGCCCTGCGCTTTGGCCGCGGAAAGCGCGGCATAAACCTGCCCCACATACCAGCGATCGGACAAATCATATTTGTCCTCATTCCAAGATAACAAAATTACGGCGACGGGTTTTCGGCAGTCAAAATCTTTTGTTTGGGAGGCCTTCAACAAATGATATGGGAGCAAACGCCGGATACCATGATAAGGAAATTCAGCCCGTACCGCGGCCGCATCAAATTTCTCATACTCCGCCGCGTTTATTAATCCCGCCTCGAATAGCTCACTCATGATTTCTTCTATATAAAACAACCCTATGGGAGAAACGTCGTATTCATGATGATCACCCATGCCATATAACGGATTGCTGATACTGGTGCGGTACCAATAATCATCCAGCTGGATTTCAACCGCGGCTTCGCTCAACCTTAAAACGACAGGAATAAGCTCAGGGCTGTCTTTTAACTGCTCCACGAACCGTGCCATAACCTCCGGCGTGTATTCGTCGCACATGACCCGGCCAACTGCCCTGATATCACTTTTCACGCAAGGATAAATCTCCGCGAGACGCCAGCCCAGCCCCTGTTCCGGATCCAATCCGGCCCGATTCCAAACCGCCCAGTGGAACAACGCGGCGGGAACGGCATAGTATATCTCGTGGACCGAAGAAGGCGCCGGAGCCTCCGGCCGTATGCCGATCAACTCCAGGCGTTGGGGATCTTTGTAGGAGTTATAAAGAAAAGCCTTGATTTCCGTGAACATACGCGGACTAAGCGTGTGTCCCCATTTTATGGTTTCGGGATGCGCCAGCACCGCTTTGGCCTCATCGGACAAGACACCTTCCTCAAAGGCGCGCTCAAGAAAAGCATTGTCTGCTTCCATCCGGTCCGCTCTGAAATAAACGGGCCAGTTATCTGCGTTCCCGGCATCCCGCAATTCCTGGGGCAAAGGAACATCGGTTCCGGGAACGGTCGTGAAATATGTCAGGTTCATCCAGTGATGAATGAAAGTCACCACAAGGAAAGCAAGAACGCCTAAAATAGGAGAGATAAAGAAGAGGGCTGAGGCGGCCGCATTCAGCAGGGCCACGATAACGGCGTCGGTCAGAAGCTCATCCGGCGGGGCCTGGCCGTATCGCTTCGTCATCAAATGATGCGCGAGATAGAATATGCCCCATATGAGTAACGCCCATTTTCCGATAAGCGGGATAAGCGCCAGCTGAACACCCCAAAACGCCACCTGCTTGATCCAGGCCTGATGTTCCAAGGGAATCCCGGCACGCCTAAGCCCCAGGCTAATTAAAGGAATCATGCCGCCGCGCCTGCCGGGACGTCGTCTATGATAATGCGTCGGGGAACAATCTGAGAATAAGGATATCCTGAACCTCTGCGCAAATTGCCCCCCGATAACATCCAGCGCCGGGGGCTTGCCGGCAAAACCGCCCTCAAGAATAAGTTCGCCTCCGGGAATGGCATTAGCCCGGAACATAAGGCCGGCAGGTTGATCCGGAGTAATTTCCGGGC
>CAZBSU010000005.1:0-19740 GCA_964494745.1 uncultured Planctomycetales bacterium
CTGCAGGGCCCAAAATTCGCGGTTGTCCAGGTCCTCCGATGGTCCCCGTCCGAGCATGCGGCGGACCATATTCGGCACGGCGTCGCGCACGGCGTTAAATTTCTCGCCCCGGCGGAATTTTTTCCAGACATGGGTAAATTCTATTGCGTTCTCCATTTAACGTTCGCTCCTATTTTTAGTCAGAATGTTGTTATAATGAGTTACGAGTTACGAGTTACGAGTTGCGAGTTAAGAGTTGCGAGTTAAGAAGCCAGCCACGAACTCAATAAACCCGCTTTTTAATCAACTTTTTTCTTCAGGTATTTAATAAAACCCGTTATTAATTTCCTGATAGCTTCGGCCTCTTTGTAAATCTTATGGAATTCGGATGCATCGATATAGCCCTGATCCTTCACAACATATAACTGGCTTTGAAGTTCAGACGCCGAACGCCGTGACATATTCAGAAAACGACTAAACTCGGTCTTGAATCCGCTATCAAATCCCTCGGCTATATTACTCATAATGGATATGGCGGCACGCCTGATCTGATCCCGCAAGGCCCAATCCTTTGAAAAAACGGAAGTCGAGCTGATCCTATAGATTTCTTTGGTTAATTCTCTTGCCCGTTTCCATGATTCAATTTCTTCGAATTGGGTTATCTTCATTTTTCTTAACCTTAATTACTGGCAACCCCTCAGGAATCAAAACCGGCCTTAACTCGCTAACTCGCAACCCGTCAACTCGCACACTCCTAAATATTCTCCGCAAAAATCGGCTGGTTCCTGCGGAAGACGTTCAATCCGACGATAAGCATCAAGACCGCGGCCAGTCCGGCGTAAGTCAGCCAGAAATAATCAGGCGGCTGCTGCAGCACGATCACGCTATTGAGCGCCTCCAGGATGCTGCCGACGGGATTGACGAGCAGGAGATTGCGCCAGTTTCCGAAGGCGCTGGCATTGTAGAACACCGGCGTGAAGAAGATACCGAACATCAAGATGACCTCAACGATATATTTGATGTCGCGGAAAAACAGATTGGCCGCGGCCAGCAGCAGGCCCAGCCCCGTCGTGAACAGAAGAAGAAAGACCAGAATAAGCGGCACCCACAGGATGTGCACACTGATGCCGATCTGGACAAAGCTGAGGATCAGCGTCAGGACCACCATCGAGACCGCCAAATCGAAACAGCAGGCCAGGATCGAGGCCAGCGGCAGGACCTCTTTGGGGAAGTAAATCTTCGTGACCAGCTCGCGGTTGCCGACCAGGCTCTGCACGCTGAAGCGGATCGAGCTGATAAAGAACGTCCACGGCAGGACCTTGACCGAGATCGAGACGATCCCCATCATGTCCACGTATTTGCCGGAAACCACGGCCATGGCCTTTTTGATCAGGATACCGGCCGCGACCGCCACCATCGGCATGAAGATCGCCCACAGGAAACCCATCGCCGCCTGTTTATAACGAATCCGGATATCCCGGAAGGTCAGCATCATCAACAGGTCCCGGTATTTTAAAATTTCGGTAATGCCACGCTGCATGAAAATCTCCTTCGTTAAGCTGTTGGGGGAACCCCCGCGCTCGGTTTGAATTTGTTTCGAACCGCCTTAACAACGGGGATATACATTCTATAATTAAAAGGCTCCAAGACTAAACATTTTGCGTAAAATTTCAAACCCGGAAACCGGCGGACCAGCAAGTCATTCAGCATCGCCGCGACCCGGGGGGCCTGCCTGGGGCAATGACCGATCAAGATCCGGTAATAATCGCAAGGCTGCCCCGGTTCCGGCGGCAGATGCGAGATGAAAAAATCAAGGTGTTTGGCCAGATGACGGATAAAATCTCTTGATTCCTTTTCGAGGCTCCGTTCCAATTCCAGAAGATCCCTTGGCAGACAGCTAAATTCCCCGCCGCTCAAATCATCCAAAATGGCATAAAGCCGGTCAAGAATCAGGTTGCGTTCCTTCATAAAAACCCTTTTGCGGCTGTCCCGAACCTGAGCAAGATAATAATTCAAGACCTCTTGGGAGAGTTTGCGGTTCAGGTTCCACACCTTTTGAATATCATTCATGATCGTCTGGAACATCGAACCGCGGTGAATCCGGTACCCAAGGGTCCGGGCATGACCTTTGAGCATCTTGGCATGGACCGCAATCTTACACCAAAGGACATAATCCAATCCCCCCCTTCGGGTGCAGGGGCCAACCGCCGACCCGGTCGATAAACGCACGTTTAAATAAAAAGGCACAACTCAAAAATTCCCCGGTGATGACCGGATAAGTCTCCTGCAGGTCAACCGTATGACAGCCGGTGTCACTGACGTCAAAATGCGGTGTCTGACCGTCATGAAAAATCTGATAACACGAGGCGATCCCGGCATGGTCCGGGTTTTCGGTCAAATTTTTGATCAATATCTCCAGATGGCGCGGATGCCAGAGATCATCATGATCCATAAACGCGGTGTATGGCGCCCCAGATGCCTGCAGCCCGTGATTGCGGGCCATGGACGAGCCCTTGCCCGGATTATGTAAAAGCGTGACCTGCGGATAAATCCCGGCCATATCCCACGACCCGACCGCCGAACCGTCGTCCACGACGATGATCCTGGCCGGGACATGGGTCTGACGCACAACCGAATCCAGTGTCGCTGCAAGCCAGTCAGCGCCGTTGTAAACAGGAATGATAACATCGATATCCGGTTTGGACACACTCATTGAATTTTTCCCCAATCCACCAGATTGATTAAAGGCAACCGGGCCACATAGCGTTTAACCTGATCTTCCGCGAACCGCTCAAATTCCTTCGCGCGTTCGTGATACCTTGCGGCCAGATACGGCGTGATAATCAGATTCGGGGTCTGCCACAACGGATCATCAGGTGGCACCGGCCGCTGCTCAAAGACATCCAAGGCCGCGCCCCCCAACCGGCCGGATCCGAGTTGTTCCCGCAAGGCCGCCGTATCCATAATACCCTGCCGGGCCACATTAATCACAACTGCCTGTTTCGGCAAATTTTCAAGGACATCCTTATCGATCAAGTTCCGGGTCGCGTCATTCAGCGGGCAGGTCAGAAACAATATATCCGTTTCCGGAATGCATTCGCGCCAGGAATGCTGATCCAAGACCCTATCACATTGATCGCAACGGGCCCCGCGGGTATTCACTCCCCACACCGTTATCCCGGCCGCTTTCAAAAGCCCGGTTAACATCTGTCCGATCGAGCCCAAGCCCAGGACCAAAGCGGTTTTAGGCCAGGGCAACAATTTTTCTTCGATAGCGGGATCCCATTCCTTTCGGCGTTGCGATTCCAGGCAGTCCGGCAGGCGCCGGATCAGGGCCCAGGCCAGCATAAAGGCGTGCTGGGCGATAACCTTGGAAGGGAAATCACTCCGTGCCAATAAAATGCCGCGAGATTTCAAGTCCTGCCAGGGCAATTGGTCAACCCCTCCGCTGCTCGACTGCACAAATTTCAATCCTGGTGCGTGGGGCAGACTCTGACGCAAATACCGCTGCCCGACGATCACCTCCGCGTCCGGGGCGACCTTCACGGCCTTGTCTTCGGAATCCGCCACCTCAATCCGGAAGCCGGGGGCGATCTCCTGCAGACGCCGGATATGTTCGCGTCCGGGACGGTGATGAATATACATCAGCAAGATCGAACGCATCATGAGTGACTTCCCGCAGTTGCCGTTCCGGGGTGAATGCCGATAATCTCCTTCAAAATACGGCGCAGGTGGGCGTAGTCATATTGCCGGGCCGCCGGTCCGCGTTGTTCACTGGCGATAAAAAATTGGCGCAGACCCTCCATTTCTGCCATCAGATTCCGATCCGTGAGTTCGCGCTTAAAGGTCCGTCGCATCAGGGCCACGCTGCCGCCGAGCCGTACCAATTCATGCAGGATCAAGACATTGATAATCGGCTGTCCGCCGCCCAAAAACGTGCATCCGCCAAAACCGTAGCGGCGGCCCCATAAGGCTTGGCAAATTCTTTGCGCCGTTCCGTCCAGCAGGGCCTCCCAAATCGAATGACCGCCCCGGGCCACCATCAAATCGTTCAGACCGATATAGGCATAATCCCAATCCAGATCCGTCAGGGCATGGACATCTTCCGCCAACTGGGGGGTCTCAATCTGAATGATCGTCCGGGCGCGGTGATCCACGATACCCAAAAATTCCCTGACATCCTCCACCGTGCGTGACATCGGTAACATGAGTATTCTGGCCCCGCATGCCAGCGCCTGATCCACTTCCGCGGGTGTGTCGGCGAACAGCGCATTGATCCTGACCGCCACCGGGATATGGACACAGCGGGCCAAGCGTCGACATCTTCCGCCCCTTGATTGTTGGTCTCGAGGTCAAATCCGGTCTGGCGCTGATCTTTGCCGCGATTTTCCCAATCCACGATCAGCGCATCAAACCCGGCCTGTTCCGCCCTTTTGGCCAGTGTTCTTTCGACTGTAAAAAGAAAAAATTCCATATTTCCACAACCTTTGATCAGGGATTCAAAATCCGCAGGAGCCATAAACGCAAATCCCCCAAAGCGGTCCGAAAACGGACATCAGCGGCGCCGAGGAAACGTTTCCCGGCAGACAAATGCCCAAGATCAAAACAGTAGCCCAGTCCCTTTAAATGATCGTCACCCTGAAACGCCCGTGTGATGCGAACCTGCTGGCCAGGGGTGAGAGAGTTTTTCCATTTGTCGGCCACCCCTGGATCAGGGTCACGCCGGAAGGTCTTCTCGTCATACCAGATCGAGTTGGCCGCGCACGTCATGCCGCCTTCGGACAGGTGTTCCCGGCAGCCGGGGTGAAGCATACCTTCGGCCCAGTCGATCCCCAAAAAAGCGCAGATCTTTTTCGTTTCCCGCTCAGGATAATTCACCAAGTCTTCATAAACGACCAGATGTATCTTATCCGGTTTCTTTTCCCTGGCCGCAAAGCCAAGACTCAGATACTTCCGCGTGGACCGGATCGCGGTTCTTATCCCGATCCCGATCGACCGCCCCTGCCCCGCGGCCTTACGCTCGACCTTAAGCAAGGAAGAAACGATGGCCCGGGGATCGCGAACAACAAAAATAAATTTGGCCGCCGGGAAAAGCTCGCTGAGCTCTTCTAGGACCATGGTATTCTGGGGTGTCTTCTCGCTGATCAGCCGGCAAGGATACTGATTTCGTATTTTCCCCAAAAAGCCGTTAATCAAATCCCGGATGGCCTGGTCCACCTCCGCCGGCGAACAGATCGCATCGATCATGCCGGCGCGGGTGGAAGCCAACAGGTCGTTTCGCAAGCGGACCATATCGGCCAAATGCTTGAATTCCGGCAGCCCCAGGATATCAGGATGGGAATCCAGCATATTCTGAACCAAGGTCGTGCCGGAACGCGGCGGGCCGGCGACAAAGATAGTATCCCGGCCGTTTTTTTCGATATTTCGAAACGGTTGAGAGCCCTGGGCGGATGCCGTCTCCCCGCTCATGGACGCCCGGCTTTCTCTGTGGGGATTTTTCCCTCATGAATGCCGCCGGCAAATGTATCCTGTTCCTGCCGCAGGCGGCAGACCGGATGATCATCCGGAAGATCGACCATATCATATGTGATCGGGGTATCGCATTTGACCGGCCGCCGCATGCGGGCGTACTCCGACAGGCCGAACGGTAAAAAATTCTCTTTCAAAACGACGTCATATTTGTCGATCAGACCGTAGGACGTAAATCCGCCGATACCGTCAAGCCGATCCCCGAGCTTGAGATCTTGCTTGGCCACGGTGATGACATCGGCGGTCAATCCCTTGGGGGCGATCGTCGGCATGCCGGACAAGACAATATCCGCCACAGACTTGGGGGTTTCGAAATAACACAGGTGGTAATCACGGAAAAAAAGATAATACGGCCCTTTGCCGCGCCGCAGGTATTCCAAATCGTCTTGGGCATAAGCCGCGTTCCGTTTGCCGATCACGAACAGGGTCATGCCCAGATTTCTTTCGCTGCCCATGACATAGTCGACCACGCCGTCCCGGGACACGCGCCCCATCAGGTCGTCCACCAAGTTTTCAGGGGTGGTTTTGATGCCGTGCATGCCGCGGATATCCGGCGGGAAGCCCGTGGCATTGGCCACCACGGCCAGCTCCATGCCCTGTTTCGTGCCGTCGGTAAAAGAGGTGATCTTACGCGGACTGTCCCCCGGACGCACGAACCGCATGATATCTTCCGGGGTGACATGATAGTCCAGAAAACCCTTGCCGTTACCGGCCACCGCGACCTCAAATCCCATCGCCTCGACATCCTGGATCATGCGCGCCAAGACACCGGGTTGGTCACCGTCACTGTTGGAATAGACGATCCCGGCCGCCTGGGCTTTCCGATTGAGAACGGCCCCGATCGTGGCGTCCATCTCGGCGCTAACCGTCAGGAAATGCACCTTCTGTTCGATCGCGCTAAGCGCTGCTTTTGTTCCTGATAAGACGTCTCCGCTGGCATCGAAGACCAGATCGACAAAACCGCCTAACTCCTCCATCAAGGCCGTCTGATCCGTGACGATGATTTTATTGTCCCGCGCGGCCCGGCGAAATTCCTCGGCCGTATGGACCACGCACCGGGACTCGGCCGTCAGGCCCAATTTCGTCAACACCTCAAGGGCCTTGGCGGTATCGTATTCGAAGACACATCGGGTCTCCATGTTCGGCCAGTGGCGCAGCTCCCGAATAAAGCCGCGGCCAAACCAGCCCGCCCCCAGGACCGCGATCCGGACCGGCTCATGCCGTTTGGCTAACTGCGCTTTAAGGATATTTTCCATGTCTCGCCTATGGCTCGATAATCTGCACCCGGGGATGCGGGATGATAAATTTTGTGTGCCGGTTCCCCCAGGAACGGACTTTATGAATAATCTCATCCTTGTAATTCCAGATCGTCAGGAGGTAATAATCCGGCTGACGGCGCGCTGCCTCCTCCTCGCTGATAATGCGGACATTGGCCAAGGGGATATATTTCCCCTGTTTGGTGACGGTCGAGTCCACGACGCTGGAGATCAGGCGGTGGTCAATGCCGAAATAGTTCAGCAGTGTGGTGGATTTGGCCGAGGCCCCGTAGGCGTGGATCTCTTTGCCCTCGGTCTTCAATTCCTGAAGGATCTTGATCAGGCGCTTTTTGTTTTCCTGGATCCGGCTGACAAAATCCCGGTAAAAATCCTCCCGGTGCATGTCCGCTTCGAGGTCGAGATAATGTTGAACCGTATCGCTCGGCTGGCCGCCGGCCGTGAGACGCTTGGCGACATACATGACGGAACCGCCGTGGATCGGGCTATGCAGCACATCGACGAGTTTGAACCCATGACGGTTCAGCATCAGGGTCATGCTGCGCAGGTTGTAATAATACATATGCTCATGATAGATCTGATCGAATTCATAATGCCGGACCGTGTCCAGGAAATAGGCGTTCTCGATCACGACCGTGCCGTCGTCAGATAAGATCTCATTCGCGCCCTCGAGCATGAGCCAGGGTTTTTCATTGTGCGCGAAACAATGCCGGGCAAAGATAATGTCCTGGCAACCGTGTTCCTCTTTCATCCAGCGGGCCGTGGCCGCGTTAAAAAATTCCGGCACGGTCAGGATCCCTCGCTGATTGGCCATCTCGCAGATATTCATGGCCGGATCAACCCCCAGGACCGAAGAGACCTGGGGCCGGAGAAATTCCAGCAGACGGCCTATATTGCTGCCGATTTCCAAGACACTCGACGTGGACTTCAGACAATTACGCTGGGTCAAAAAATCATAAATCTCTTTATAATGCTGTTGCAATTCGCGGCTTTCGGGCGTGATGTAGAAATAATTCTCATACAAGACCTTATCATCCGCGCAAAAACTCAGCTGGGCCGTCGAGCTCTGCCGGCAGACCACCAGCATCAGCGGGTACATGGTCACGTCTTCTTCCGGCTGAGTGACCAGGGCATTGGCAAACGGCTGAAGCCCCAGGTCCAAGACCAGAAAGGTCTCGCCTCCGCAGACCCGGCAGGCCGGCAGCTCACGGGGCGAAGCGCCTTGACTTTGCTCGCGGGTGTTTTTTTGAAGTTTCGTTCGTTGGATCGGTTTCAAGTCCTTTATCCCTTTCGCATCTTTGACGTGACATCCTTCCAGGCCTTGACCGCCAGACTGGCGGGAACATCGACGTCATCCCATTCGAGTATCTGATCTTTGGCCACGGCCCAGCGAATAACCGCATGATTCAGCAGGCCGATCGGGGCATGTTGGGGGCGATCCTTGATGGCAACCGCCTGTCCGCGCAGCTCGAAACTGCCGCAGGCCGGACCGATCTGATGCCCGGCCGGCAAATCCTTTTTGGCAACCGCAGCCATACTGATCCGGGGCGCAGGGGAGTTATTCAGCAAAACCCCGCCGCCGTTCAAGACGCGGCGCACGGTCTTGATAATCTCAAGGTGGCATAAGGTCGTATTATGGTAGAGGACATAATACGGCCCTTTGCCGAGTTTCAGATATTCGAGGGCGGCCTGCTGCTCAACCGAATGTTCGGCAACAATGAAAACCCGGGCCGGAAAACCGCTGCAGATCACATAATCGCTGACCGGCCGGCCGTGTTGCTTGGCCCGGGCCGCAAGCTCCTGGGCGCTTTGACTGACATCTTTCACCTTCGGCGCGCTAAAACCCTCTTTAAGCATATCCGCGCCGAATCCGTTGGCCACCAGGACCTGCTCGAACTGGACCTTGGTCCCGTCCGTGGCCGCCGTCACCATGGTCAGGCTCAAACCCTGCTTCTTGGCCCAATAACGCATCTCATCCGGCTTCGGATCAGGGTTGTAGAATCCCTTAATATTGCCGTAGACCAGCGGCCGGAAACCCATCTGCAAGATATCCTCGCGCAGGGCGGCCAGGACACCCGGCTGATCACCTTCAGCCTCGGTGACCAATCCTTTGTCCGCGTAGGCTGATCCCACCGTCACATGCCATTCGGCGTCCATGGTGACGACCGGCCGGCCGGCTTTCAGGGCAAGATCAATGATATTGGTAGCATGAACCACGTCCCCGCTGCATTCAACGATCACATCAGCTCGGTCGATCAACTCCTCGGCCGAATGGGTCAATAAATCCGGGCAGGGAAAATCACCGCAGGACTTGAGCTCACGGCGAGTCAGCACCCGGGTGATCTCGACATCCGTCTGGTCGGCCATGGCGCGGGTAAACCCTTTGGCGATAAAGCCCGTGCCGATCACGCCGATCCTCTTTTTAGGTTGATTTGTCATCATGGCCAATATTTTCGTATCAGATAAAGCACCAAACCCATTCCGATGGTATTGAGCCCGATATCCAGGAAAGACGGATGGCGGCCAGTCACAAATCCCTGCAGGATCTCAATCAAAACTCCATAGAGGAAACATATCCAAAATGTTTGAATAAAGACCTTTCGCCCGGTTGGCCTCGTCCGGCCCAACGAGAACCAGACCAAAAACGCCATCAGGCCGTAGGCCGGTGTATGCAGCAAATTATGCAGCATCTCCCGGCTCCATGAATACGGATATTGATGCTCGACGGGCCTCAACGAAAGAGCGAGGATCAACAACATGTATCCTCCGGCGATCAAACGCCGGATATTGAGACTAACTCCGATCATCTTTGTCGACATAAACAAAATTATTATCAGCTTCCGCCAAAAACGGAAGTTGGCGGTCCTTGCTTGATAAAACCGGCTGCTCAACGGGCCAGGCAATTTCCACATCGGGATCGTCCCAGCGGATGCCGCGGTCCATTTCCGGGTTGTATTCCCCCGAACAATAATAAAGCGCTTCGGTATCGTCGCTCAAGGCGCAAAAACCGTGCGCGAAACCGGCCGGAATGGAAAGCATACTCTTTTTCTCGGCCGTCAGTTCCACCCCGACCCATTGCGCATAGGTTGGTGAGCCCCGGCGGATATCAACGGCCACGTCAAAAATGGTGCCCGCAATGACATTCACGACCTTGGCCTGGGCCGCCGGGTCTTTCTGATAATGCAGGCCCCGCAAGACCCCCCGCCGGCTTCTGGAAAAATTGACCTGGACGCATCGGACCGGGATCCCGAAATCCTTAAAGGCCTGCTCTTTGAAAAGCTCGAAAAAGGCGCCGCGCTCGTCTTCATAAAGATCGGGCTCGATGTAAACGACCTCGGGGATCTTAAGCCGCGTGAAATGAAAGGCCATCAGCGTCCCTCCCGGGCGACCATCTTGAGGTATTGGCCGTATTCGGTCCTGACCCCCCCGGCCAGCTTCAGGAGCTGGTCTTGCTTGATAAAAAACCGGCGGTAGGCGATTTCCTCAATGCACCCGATCTTCAAGCCCTGCCTCTCCTCGATCGCCCGGATAAAAGACGAGGCATCGAAAAGGGAATTGCAGGTCCCTGTATCCAGCCAGGCATAGCCGCGGCTCAATGGCACGACCTTGAGGCGGCCTCGACGCTGATAGGCATGGATGACATCGATGATCTCGATCTCGCCCCGCGCGGAAGGCTGGACCTCCCGGGCGATCTTGGCCGCGTCTTTATCAAAGAAATACAACCCGGTCACGGCATAATTGGATTTGGGCTGTTTGGGCTTTTCTTCGATCGACAGGACATGATGATCTTTATCAAACTCGACCACGCCGTAAGGACGGGGATCTTTGACATAATAAGCGAAGATGGTCGCCTTCTTCTGGACCCGGGCCGCCTGCAGGACATCAAAGAAACCGTCCCCGTAAAAGATATTGTCGCCCAGGATCATGGCCACGCGGTCGTTGCCAATAAATTCCTCGCCCACGATAAAGGCGTCGGCCAGGCCGCGCGGTTTGTCCTGAACGGCGTAACGGAGTTTAAGCCCGATCTGTGTGCCGTCGCCGAGCAGGCTCTGAAACGACGACAGGGCCTCGGGAGTGGTGATGATCAGGATCTCCCGGATATCGGCCAGCATAAGCACCGAAAGCGGATAATAGATCATGGGCTTATCGTAGACCGGCAGCAGCTGCTTGCACACGCCCTTGGTTATCGGATGCAGGCGGGTTGCCTGCCCGCCGGCAAGAATGATGCCTTTGATGATGGACATGATTTATGGCCTCGCGTATTTTTCTTTAAAATATATCACCGTCTGCTCGAGCCCTTGCTCAAACTCAACCAGGGGCTTGTAGCCCAATTTGGCCTTGACCTTGGTGATATCGGCATTGGTCCTGAATACGTCCCCGGGACGCACAGGAAGGAATTCCGGCTCGATCTGCTTGCCCAGGATATTGTTTAACGCCTCGACCAGGTAAAGGACCGTCTGATCCTTGCCATTGGCGACGTTGACAACTTCGTGTTTGATGCCGGGCACGGTCGCCGCCAGGATATTGGCCGAGATCACATTATCGATATAGGTGAAATCGCGCGATTGTTTGCCGTTGCCGAAAATCGGCGGCTTTTCGTCGTGCATCAGGCAGTAAATGAATTTAGGAATCACGACCGCGTATTCGTCGTCCAAGGCCTGTTTAGGACCGAAAACATTGAAATACCGCAGGGCCACGGTTTCCACGCCGAAGTGTTCGGAATAGATCCGGCAATAATACTCGCCGGCCAGTTTGCTCAAGGCATAAGGGGAAATCAGCAAGGGATACTGCCCCTCCTGCTCGGGGAACTGATCGGTATCCCCGTAGACGGAACTCGACGAGGCCAGGACAAAACGTTTGATCTTGTGCCTGGCCGCCGCCTGCAGCATGTAGAGCACCCCGTTGATATTGACGTCATTGTAACTGACCGGATCCTTCATGGATTTCGGCACCGAACGCAAGGCCGCCTGATGCAGGACATAATCCATGCCGTCACAGGCCTGTTCGCAGACCCCCTTGTCCCGGATATCGCCCCGGATCAACTCATATTTATCCCGACCCAAATCCTTCGCGAAATCGAGGTTTTCCTCCTTGCCGGAAGAAAAATTATCCAGCACGCGGACAAAATGGTCGTGCCGCAACAGGTGCTGGGCGATGTTCGAGCCGATAAATCCCGCGCCGCCGGTGACTAAAAATTTGCTCATCTAGGTATCCTTTCCGTGATCGTTAGGTTATAAAGTCAAAGGCTCATCTTCTTTCGGCCCGAACGGCTTGCCGTTGAATCTCCAGGACCTGGCGCACATCCTGCGGGGTCGCGATCCCGATGTCCAGGGCGCGGGCGATGTCCTGAATCCGCTTCAACAAATCGGAATTGGTCGCCAGGCGGTCCCGTTGATTCGTCAGATAAAGGTTATCTTCCAGGCCGACCCGGACCCCGCCGCCGTTGATCATGGCGTTGATGTTCATTTTTAATTGGGCGTCGCCCACCCCGCCGGCCGACCAGACCGAATCCGGCGGCAGTTCATTGACCATCAGCCCCAGATTAAGCAGACTGGCCTGGGCGCAGGCGATATTCCCGAGGATCAGGTTAAAATAAAACGGGGGTTTGATCAGCCCCTTCTTATGCAGGTATTTCGCGTAATTGATCATGCCCAGGTCAAAGGCCTCCAGTTCGGGCTTGATACCATGATCCCGCATCTTGCGGGCCAGGTCCTGGATCATCTGCGGGGAATTGATGCTGGCCTGTTTATTAAAATTCAGGGAGCTTAATGTCAGGCTGGCCATGTCCGGCTTTTCAAGGCCGTCCAGTTCCAGGCAGGCGGATCGTTTTTCGAATTCCGACCAGGCCCGCCCGCTGGTGGAGACGCATAAGATCAGGTCCGGGTCCACGGCGCGAATGCGGGCGATGATCTCTCCGTAAATTTCTTTATGATAGGTGGGGCGGCCCTCTTCGTCCCGGGCATGGATATGGGCCATGGAGATGCCGAACTGCCGCGCGTCCAGGATCTCGCGGACGATCTCCTCAATAGAGACCGGCACATGCGGGGTCATGGCCTTGGTCGGAATCATTCCGGTCGGAGTGAAGTTGACGATCAGTTTGTTCATGGCGGCATCCGGTTCCCAGGCTGAAACTTAGAGATAACGATAGATGTATTCCGGGAGATGATACTCAACGTTGGTCAGCACGTGCCCGAGGATACGAGCATGCGACTGATGGAGAAGCTCGATGGCCCGGCGCACGATGCCCCGCTGGGTGCGGCCGGCCTGGATCACCATAAGCACGCCGTCGGCCTGGGCGCCGACGATGCCGGCATCGGTGACCGAGATGATCGGCGGGGTATCAATAATGATATGGTCGAATTGCTTTTTGAGATTCTCGATCAGCCCGGCCATCACATCCGAGTCAAGGAGCTCGACCGGATTATGCGGGACCGCGCCTGAGGTCATGAAGGTCAGATTATCGATATCGACATTGAACATCACCTGATTCGCTTCGGCCTGACCGACCAGGACCTCAGATAATCCGGCGGGTTGATCGACCCCCAGATATTTGGCGAGCCGGCCGCGGCGCATGTCCGCATCAATGAGCAGCACACGGGGTTTCTTGGTAGACTGGGCCAAGGTCACGCCGAGATTCAGCGACGTGACAGTCTTGCCTTCCTGATGGATAGAGCTGGTGATCACCAGCACCTTGAGGGCCTTGCCTTTCTGGGACGACAGGACGTTCGTGCGCAGAATCTTGAACTGTTCGCTGATCAAGGCCTTAGGATCGAAATAAGTCACGATCCGGGAGTCCATCCTGGAATCGCCCTTTTTCTTGATGACGATCTGACGGTGCTCCTTGATCTTATTAATTTTGTCTATACGCTCAAAACGGTCTTCGGCCGCTTTTTTAAGGGCGTCTGTAATTTTTCCCATGGGTCTCTTCCTCTCATTGTTCACCGGCGGCACGTGGTAACCGCTGGGAATACGGATTGATGTTTAATATGGCTGGCTTGAAAAAATTTTAATCTCTTCGGTCAAATCGATAATCTTCTCGATCAGATCCTGGTTCATCTGTTTGACGGCATCCAAATCGTTCCGTAAAAGGCTCATCTCAATTTCCGCCTCGTTGACATCCTGCGCGTTCTGCTGGACTTGCGCCTCCACCCCGCTGAGGTTGCGGCGGGCGGTGTTCAGGTTCTCGCTCTGTTCGCGGCTGACAGCCTGAAAGGATTTTTCCAAGGCCGCAATGCGCTGATCTTGTTCCGCCAGACTTGAAGACAACCCGGCCAGAAAATCCCGTGTCCGCCGGACCTGGGAAACATTCCCGACAGACATGATACCCGCCGCCAGGCTGATCAGCGCCAAGGCTGCCAAGGCGTAAAGGACCTGCCTCTCGCTCAACCGAAAACCGAGCACCGGAACGCCGGGTTCGGAAGGATCTGCGCCCGGCGCCGGATTCACCTCGTCAGATTCCTTCTGACGGCGGGTCCGATCAAGTTGGGATAAAGCTGTAATTACTTTGCTCATGCGAACATCCTTTAATTATTCCGCCACAGGAGACTGTCCGGCGGCTGGACCGGTTCCGATATGTCCACGGGGGTATCGATCTTATCAGCGGCCTTTTTCTTGGCCGGAGACATCAGGCGGGAGACCGGCGATTCCTCGATGACTTCACGCACGATTTTTTCATCGACAATATCGACCCCGTATATATACCCGCTCAATAAAGCACTGTCGCAGATCTGGTTGATGAGGCGCGGTACGCCCCGGGTAAAATCACAGATCTCTTCCAGGGCAGCGGGCGTAAAGAAGGCCTTATCCGACTGGCTGGCGATCTTCATCCGGTGCCGGATATAGTTCAGCGTGTCCTGACGGTTTAAGGCGGACAGGTGGAAGTAGACCGCGATGCGCTGACGCAGCTGCTCCAGACGCGGCAGGGCCAATTTGTCCTTGAGTTCGGGCTGCCCCAGAAAAATGATCTGGATCAATTTCTCGTTATCTGTCTCAAGATTCGACAGCATGCGCACCTCTTCGAGCACGGACGTCGAAAGGTTCTGGGCCTCATCGATGATCAGGACCACGTTGCGGTCCCGGCCGAGCTGATCGATAAGGTACTGGTTAAGTTGGGACAACAGCCGGGCCTTGGAACCGGGCTTGTATTCCACACCGAATTCTTCCAGCACGGTGCAGATCAGATCCTTGGCGGTCAGATGAGTGTTCGTGATCAACGCCGTCTCGGTCTGGGCGTCGAGCTGGTTCAGCAGGGCCCGGCAAACAGTCGTCTTGCCAGAGCCGATCTCACCGCTGATGACCACAAACCCCTTTCGTTGCTCGATCGCATAGATCATCGTGCTCAAGGCCTCGGTATGCTTCGTGCTTTGAAAGAAAAACCGCGGGTTGGGCGTCATGTTAAACGGCGGTTCACTAAAACCGTAATGGCGGTTGTACATGGCTGTTCCCTTTTTATGATCCCCGTTCCTCAGGACCCGATGTCCTGAATAAAAAATATTTCGGGGAGTTTATTTCATCAGATCGGCCAACACAAAAGTCACCGCGATCGCGATCATGCCGAAGATCACGGTCAGGCTGTAGATCCAACGGTGTTTTTCTTTCTCAAGCCGGATGCTCTCGTCGGTTTGGATCTTCGAGATCGCGCCTAGCAACGGAACCCCCAGGAATTCTTTGGCATCCTCAACATCCAGAAAAGATTTATCCAGAAATTCCAAACCAAAAACAACCGCAAACCCGATGATCATGCCCAAGATCAATCCTCCCAGGGCCAAGAGGATCCGGTTAGGCTTGGAGGGCTCCAGGGGCACGCGCGGCGGGTCCAGAATCGTGTATTTGGCGCCTTCCTTGGAGGCCTGCAGTCGTTGCGTGATTTTGGCGGTCTCGAGACGCTGGAGCAACTGGTTGTAAATCGACTCGTTGACCGCCGCGTCGCGGGCCATGACGTTCTCCAGTTTGTCCATCAGCATGACCTTATAAAGTTCGCCCTTGGCATCGACTTTATCCTCGGCTTTCGGGCCTTCCGTTTCGAGCTTGGCCAACGCGGTATTGATGCTTTCGATCAACGGCTTATTCGATTCCAATTTCAAAACCTCGGCGTCCGTGAACGGCAGCTTTTCCTGCTCCAACTCTTTCCTTTTGATCTTGACCTTTTCCTGCAATTCCTGCACCAAAGGATGTTTGGGGGTCGAGTCGATCAAGAGCTCGTCGAGCTGGTCCTGAAGCTTGGCGATCTCGGCCGACTTGATCTTGCCCTTATACACCTTAAGCTGTTCTTCAATGAAGGTGATCGCATCGGCGGTCTCCTGGCTCTGGATCTCTTTATTGCGCTCGATAAAAATGTTGGTGATATTTTCCACGACGTTTTTGGTCATGAACGGGTCATAACCGATGTAGGAAAGATATATAATGTTGTGGCCCTTCATTTTGATATCGATGTTCTTGCGGATGGACATGACCTTGGCTTCGAGCTGTTTGGCATTGGCGATCTCGGCATCCATTTCCAGACGATGGATCAGTTTGACGATGCTGTTCCAGCCCAGCATCGATTCCTTGATCGTCTCCAGACGCTGGAGCACGGTCGTGGAGACGGCCAGCTTTTCGAACAGGGGGTTGTCGGTCTTGCCTTCTTCTACCAAAATGACCGTTGAGGATTCATATTGCCGGGGCAGGATCATGCCGGTGCAGATCCCGATCACCAGCCCGATAAAACTGACGACAATGATGATATGTTTC
Organism: uncultured Planctomycetales bacterium; assembly: GCA_964494745.1. Taxonomy (GTDB): domain Bacteria; phylum Omnitrophota; class Gorgyraeia; order Zapsychrales; family JANLHA01; genus CAZBSU01. Next base: position 16,512 of record CAZBSU010000005.1, read on the forward strand.
CGACGGAAGAATACCTTGAGGTAACTCATGATCGGGAAACTATCTTGATTAGATGCTTGCATGGAGTTCTCCCTGGTTGATGTTGGATTCTTTTAAAGCCGCAGAGTTCAATATCCGCTAACCGTCCGCCCGGCTCCGGCCGCGGTCCCGATGGGTTCCGCCACAGGCCGGATCGCCCGCATGGTCTTGGTCAGGAACGTCGGTGGGATATACAGGATATCGCCGGGCTCCATGATGAGATTCTCGCGCAGATCGCCTTCATACAGCAGGGCGTAGACATTGATATTCTTTTTTTCTCCCTTGCCTTGCTCCGAAGGGGTGATCAAATGGCTGCGTTTGGTCACGCCGCTCAAAAGAGGCAGACCGGCCTGAACCAGGGCCTCACGGACCGTGATCGTATTACCACGCATGAATATCTTTCCGGGCCGGGATACTTCTCCGACCACGTAGACGACCTTGCTGTTGTATCCGACGATCTTCACCGTGACTTCCGGATTAACGATATACTCCTTCAGCCGCTCGGCGATCATCTTGGCGACCTCATTCTTGGTCTTGCCGTCCACATAAAGATCTCCCACGAATTCATACTGCATGATCCCTTCGCTGTTAAGTTCATAAACGCCGCTGACCTCGGGATGGCGCATGACAGTGACCTCGATGATGTCCGTCTTGCCCAAGGTGTAATTTTCATCCGGGGCGGATAGGCGGGCGTCTTCGACCGCCTGCATAATGCCGCGCATCTGCGTATCATCCAGATCATAAACCTCGGCTTCGGGTTGATCGACCTTTTCCAGCTCGGATAAATCCTGGGCATATGCTGCCGAACATGCCAAGATCATAATACATAAACCGGCCAGCCAGGGGCTGTTTGTTTTGATTCGTTTCCACATGATCAACACTTCCTTTCCCTTCTCTAAAATAGAGAGATTAAACTTCGAACAGGGTTTCATGGAATTCCCGGATGGCGTTGATGTCTGATTCCTCGTAAACACGCCAACCGCGCCAGTCACGTTTGGGTTTTTTGATCTTACCGAATTTTTCCCAGCGAACCAAGGTCTTCGGACTGATGCCGATAATGTCCGCGACTTCAGTGATTGTCATTCTCTTCTTCACTTTGCAAACCTCCTTATAAAATATTGGCGTAAAATAATTTCACAATGATGAAATCGTTTTTCAAAAAATATAGCAATTATTATACCACAAATGCATGTAAATAAATATTTTCGCGCCAAGGACTTAAATAGCTGCAGAATAAAGCTTTAGACAAAAACAAATTTTATTCAAAATTTTACAGAAAATACATGATTATCTTAATGTTTAAGAGATTTAACATCTCTGTCCAGGACAGACTATGACAAACCTGGTAAATAAAATTATCGCAACATGTTATGACATGTTTATTATTCTTAACATTTGATCATTCGCATGAAATGATTAAATTTTCAGCATAATTATTTCTTTTTTATATCATTTTAATCAAATTCAGTCTAATGCAAATTATTTGTCGTTCATCTATTGATATGGTATACTTCTTGCATATGAAACCCCGCTTAACCACCTCTCAAATCCAAAAACAAATTCTGGCCCCCTCTATGCAGCAATCGATTGAAGTCCTGATGCTTCCCACTCTGGAGCTGAATCTGGCTATTCAGCAAGAATTGGAAAAAAATCCCTTCCTTGAACTTGTTGAACCGGAAAATGCCGAAAACGAATCAGCCGAAGATTTATTGCGCCAGGAGGAACGTCTTCAGGAAACCATGGATATACCCTATCGTCATGAAGACGGCAAATCTGGAGACAGTCTAGAGGACAAAACCTTGCGCCGGATGGAAACGCTCGAGGAGAGCCTGCTTCATCAACTCCGCTGCGAGATCAACGACCCCCTGCGCCTGGAAATCGGGTTGTTTATCATCGGCAATCTTAATGAAGACGGCTATCTGAAAATATCCTGCGAAGAAATGACCGATCTGATCCCGGCGGCTGACAGCCGGGCGATCAGGGACGTCCTGACAATCATTCAGGATTTTGAGCCGGCCGGCATTGCCGCCCAGGACCTGAAAGAATGCCTGCTGATCCAGCTTAGCCAGGCCAGGCACCTGGAATCCAACCTGGCGGTCCGGATCGTGCAGGAATGCCTGCCGGATTTGGGAAAAAAGAATTATATCGGTATCGCGCGTCGTTTATCCGCCGGGACAGACGAAGTCCGCCAGGCCGCACGCCTGATTGCCGGACTTGACCCCCGGCCGGCACGCAACTACCGCCCCCTCCAGCCGAACATCTACATCAAACCCGACGTCACTATCATAGAACAAGAGGAGACCTACCAGATCGTCCTTAATGATCAGGATATCCCCCCGTTGCGGGTCAACACCTTTTACAAAACCGCGCTGAAAGGCAAAAAGCTAAATCGTGACGAACGGGAATTCGTGCGCGAAAAATTAAAAAACGCGATCCAGTTCATCCGCAGCGTCCGTCAACGCGGCCAGACGCTTAAGGATATCGCCGGGATTATTGCCCGCAGACAAAAAGAATTCTTTGCCAAAGGGCATTTGGCCCTGGTCCCGATGCGGCTTAAAGATATCGCGCGAGAATTGGACCGCAACGAATCCACTATCAGCCGTGCGATCCAAAATAAATACATTGATACCCCGCAAGGGCCGTATCCGATAAAATTTTTCTTCTCTCAGGCGGTGGGACAAGACAGCCTTGCCCAGGGAGGATTCTCGAACCGCAGCGTTAAGGAGGAAATTCGGCGGATGATTGACGAGGAAGATAAAAACCGTCCGTTAAGCGACCAAGCTATTCAGAAAATTTTGTTAAACAATGGAATGGCCGTTGCCCGGCGGACAGTGAGCAAATACCGTCAGGCCTTAAAAATCCTTCCGCGTCATCTGCGCAAGAGATGAGGGAGACATCTCCTCCGACCCCGGCTGCGGAGGACACGCCTTCGCCGAGACCGCACGCGCAGATGAGACAATACTTTCGACATCCAATCCGCAGTCTTTTTTTAATTGCGCCATCGAGCCCTGCTCGATAAACCGGTCCGGGATACCGACCAGCCGAATCGCCGCATGGACCCCCTGCTCCTGACAACACTCCAGGATACGGCTGCCATACCCCCCGTGCAAGGCATTCTCTTCGACGATGACCGCCCGCCCCGTGCGACCGATATCCGCTATGATCCGACGATCGACGGGCTTGATAAAACGGGCATTGATGAGCGTGACCG
>CAZBSU010000006.1:0-19639 GCA_964494745.1 uncultured Planctomycetales bacterium
GCGCGAAGCGATTGCCGCCAAATTCCAAAAAGATAACCGTCTCGAGTATAAAACCAATCAGATCGTCGTTTCCTGCGGGGCCAAACATACCCTGTTTAGTGTTATTCAGGTCCTGGCCGACGAAGGGGACGAGGTCTTAATCCCGGCGCCTTATTGGGTGAGTTATCCCGAGATGGTCAAATGCGCCGGGGCCACTCCCCAATTTATCCCGACTAAAGCGGAAACGGATTTCAAGATCACCCCTGATCTTTTGCGCGAGGCCATCACCCCGGCAACCCGGATGTTGATCTTAAATTCCCCCTCTAATCCGACCGGGGCTGTATACACCCGCGACGAACTTGAGGCCTTGGCCAAGATTATCGTCGAGCGAGATATCATCGTGATCAGTGACGAGATATATGAAAAGCTCATTTACGATACGGAGGAATATACCTCGGTCGCATCTCTGGGCAAAGACATTTACGACCGCACGATTACGGTTAACGGCGTGTCCAAGAGTTATGCCATGACCGGGTGGAGGATCGGTTATGGCGCGGGGCCGGCCGATATCATGGCTACGGTCAAAAGGCTTCAGGATCATTCCACCTCCAATCCTTCCTCCATCAGCCAGATGGCGGCCCTGGCCGCCTTGCAGACCCCGGAATCCATCACCCGGGATATGAGGGATACCTTCCGGCAAAGAAGGGATCTGTTGATGGCCGGGATCGATAAGATTCCCGAAATAACTTATATTCGCCCCTCCGGCGCCTTCTACCTTTTTTGTGACGTATCTGCGTTGGGAAATTCCTTCTCGCTGGCGCAGCAGGTCCTGGATCAGAAACATGTGGCCATGATCCCAGGGGAGGGATTCGGGGCCCCTGGTTTTGTCCGCATGAGTTTTGCCACCTCCCAAGAGAAGATCACCGAAGGCCTGAAGCGGATATCGCAATGGATTCGGGAATCCCGCGGTTGATATTTATCAACGAAAATATTGCAGCCGTCCTCAAAATTGTCTATCATAGGGGTGTCTTTTAACCTGACGTTAATCCAATTTTAACGATGGAGAAAAACCTATGGAATTGCGCGATCTGTTATTGCTGACGATTCAAAAACGGGCCTCGGATCTGCATCTCACGTATGATACGCCTCCGATCCTCAGGATCGACGGTCAACTCGTCTTGACCAAAGAGGACCCCCTGTCCCGGGAGCAACTCAAGAAGATGATTTACGGGATCCTGACCGATCATCAGAAAGAGAAATTCGAGCGGGATTATGAGCTGGATTTCTCCCTGGCCCTGTCGGGCATGGACCGTTTTCGTGTCAATGTCCACGTCCAGCGCGGCGCGGTCGAGGCGGCCTTCCGCCGGATTCCGCTTTTTATCCCGCACATGAGCGAGCTTGGGATCCCGTCGGTCGTGGCCGACTTCGCCCGCAAGCCGAACGGTCTGGTCCTCCTGACCGGTCCGACCGGGACCGGGAAGACGACCACCCTGGCGGCGATGATCAACCTGATCAACGACGAACGCGAGGCCCTGATCATCTGTATTGAGGATCCGATCGAATATGTCCATTTCAACAAAAAATCCATTATCAAACAACGTGAGGTCTACAGCGATACCAATTCGTTCTCCGAGGCTCTGAAACGCTGTCTGCGCCAGGATCCGGATATCATTGTCGTGGGCGAGATGCGCGACCTGGAGACCATCTCCACCGCCTTGACCGCGGCTGAGACCGGGCATTTGGTCCTGGCAACATTACACACCCCTGACGCCCCGCAGACGATCGAAAGAATCATCGATGTCTTTCCGCCGCATCAGCAGCAGCAGGTCAAACTGCAGTTGTCGTCCTGTCTGCAAGGTGTCGTGGCCCAGCGTCTGCTGCCCAAGGCCAACGGCGAGGGCCGCGTGCTGGCCACCGAGATCATGGTCGCCACCTCGGGTGTACGCAACCTGATTCGTGAGCATGCCATCGAGCAGATCCCTACGTCGATTCAGACCGGAAGCTCTTACGGCATGCAAACCATGGATAAGTGTCTGCAGCGGTTTTATCAGGACGGGACGATCACTTATGAGACGGCCTTGATGAACGTCAATGATATCGAGGAATTCAAGCAGTTGTTGAAAAAGGAAAAATAAAGCGGATGCTCCCCGGAGGTGTCCTGGGCCGTTTCATATAGGTTGGCGGCATCTTTGTACATGAAGAACCCCGGATGAGGATATGCTCGCCGGGGTTCTCTTATTAAGAAGGATTGAGATGTCCCCGTTGCAAACACAGCCGACACGAATTCGTTTACAAGCCCTTGGCCGTATCGGATGGCAGCAGGCCTATGCCCGGCAGAAGCAAGCTGTGCGTGAGGTCCTGGAAGGAGGGAGCGAGCGAATCTTTTTTTGCGAGCACCCGACGGTGATAACCCTGGGGCGCAGCAGTCGGCCTGGGAATCTCCTGGTGCCTGAGCCACAGCTTGAACAACGCGGCATTCCGCTGGTCCGGGTCGATCGGGGCGGGGATATCACCCTGCATACGCCCGGCCAACTGGTCTCCTATCCGATCCTGGATCTGCGCCGCCGCGGCCGGGATCTGAAGGCCTATCTGACGCAGCTCGAGCAGGCCTTGATCGATCTCTTGATGGATTGGAACATCCCTGCCGTTCGGCGGCCGCCCTATACCGGTGTTTGGGCCGGGGAGCGAAAAATAGCATCCCTGGGAATCGGGGTCTCGAAATGGATCACTTACCACGGCATTGGGCTCAATGTTGATCCTGATCTGAGTCTCTTCGCCCTGATCCGACCCTGCGGGCTGGAGGTGCGGATGACCTCGATGCGCGATATCCTGGAAACAGATATTGATATTCGGTCCGTGAAACAGGATTTTCAGCGGCACCTATTTCGAATATTTAAATAATTTCAAAAAGCATCTATCTATGGTATTATAAATAATTTAGGATTGAAAGTTATGCATGACGTCTTACTCCCTCAACTCGGTGAAGGCATTGAAAAAGCAACAGTGGCCGTATGGCATGTCAGCTCTGGCGACACGGTGTCGAGCCAAGACGATATCGTTGAGGTCGTGACCGATAAGGCGACCTTTCATGTCCCGGCCGGAGCGGACGGACGGATAGAAGAGATCCTTGTGCCTGCGGGGACCGAGATCGCTGTCGGGAAACCCCTGGCCCGTATCATTCCCGGCCCGGCCGAATGAGTCATTTTTTTGCCGCATGCATGTTAATAAAAGAAAAATCCTCTTGATGTATATCACCAAGGTCTCCGGCCATCGCCAGGCGACCTTGGCGATCCAGAATTCCCTGCGGCAGCTTGACGAGTACGTTGAGGCCCCGCGTATCAACGGTTTCGGCTATACCTTTCCGCGGCTGGAAAAGATCGTTGACCGGGCCTATCTGAGCGTTATTAAGCGCACGCCCAAAGTCTGGGATTACCTTTATGATAATCCCAAGATCGTCAAAAAATCCGCCTCGATCAAGAAATATCTTCACCGGACCAGTTATCCCAAGCTCCAGAAGCTTTTTGACCGTTACCGGCCAGATACGGTTGTCTGCACCCAGGCCTTCCCCTGCGGGATGATGGCCGATTATAAACGGACCCGCGGGCTCGATACCCGCCTCATCGGGGTGCTGACCGATTTTGCGCCGCATTCCTTCTGGCTGAACGAAGGCGTGGATTATTATGTCGTGCCGTCTGATGAGGCCCGCGACCGCTTTATCGCCAAAGGCATACCGCCGGACATGATCAAGGTTTACGGGATCCCGATCCGGCTGCGATTCGCGACCCAGCTGGATAAAGGCCCGATCATCGAGCAACTGGGCCTTGAGGCGGATACGCCGACTATCCTCATCATGGGCGGCGGCCAGGGATTGGGCCCGATCCGCAAGATCGTGAAATCCCTGCTCAAGATCAAAATGACACTTCAGCTGATCGTGATCACGGGCGTAAATAAGCGCCTGACCCGCGGTCTGCAGAAAATCAAGCTTCCGCCTGACAAAAAAGTTCTTTATTATGAATATGTTCATAATGTCGATGAGTTGATGGAGATCGCTACATTGATCATCACGAAACCAGGCGGCCTGACGACCAGTGAGTCATTGGCCAAGGGGCTGCCGATGGTCATCATCAATCCGATCCCGGGCCAAGAGATGCGCAACACCGATTTTCTTCTTCAAAACGGGATCGGCATCCGGGTTGATAAGACGAACGATATCGGGGAAGAAATCGAACTGCTGCTGCGTTCTCCGGATCGGTTGGCGGCCATGCACAAAGCGGCGACCATGCACGCGAAGCCGCATGCGGCTTTGGATATCGCCAAGCTGATCCTGAACGGCCACGGCTGAGAAGGAAGAAGATCGGTATCTTGGGTCCACGCGATGTTTAAATACTGGATTTACAAATTCGGCCAATTCTGCGTTAATCATCTGCCCCTGCCCGTGTCTTACCGGCTGGCCGTCTGGCTGTCGGATATCCAGTATCTGTTTTCCTTTCGCGACCGTCGGGCGGTCCGGGCCAATCTCCGGCAGGTTGTGGGGACCAGCCAGCCGATTGAGCCTTTGGTCCGGGAGGTCTTTAGGAATTTCGGCCGTTATCTGGTCGAGTTTTTTTGGATGGCCAAACATCTGGATGAAGAATTCATCCGTGAAAAGGTTAAGGTCCAAAATCTCGAGGCCATCGGTCAGGCCCAGGAAAAAGGCAAAGGCGCCATCTTGCTAACGGCCCATATCGGGAATTGGGAACTCGGTGGGGTCGTCCTGAGCCGTCTCGGCTATGCCTCATTGGCCATTGCGCTGTCTCACAAGGAGCGGCCGGTCAATAACCTTTTTAACCAGCAGCGCGAACGGCAGGGCATCCGGGTGGTCCCGTTGCATCTTTCGATACGCAAAAGCCTGGAGACCTTGAATCAAAATCAATGCCTGGCTATCTTGGGGGACCGTAATTTTTCGCCGAATGGGGAAGTCCTGGATTTTTTTGGACGCCGAGTTTTTTTCCCTAAGGGCCCGGCCATGTTTTCTCTGCGCACGGGGGCCCCGATCATCTCTGTTTTTTTTCTTCGCGATGGGGTGGGCCGGTTCAGGCTGATCATCGATGATCCTATTTATCCTCCTGCGCGCGATGAGTCCGATCCCGCGGCGGAAGTTGAGCAGCAGAAGGCCCTGATGCGTCAATATATCGTCCGCCTTGAACATATGATCCGGCAATATCCCGGGCAATGGCTGTTGTTCCGGAGGTTTTGGATCAAGAACACGGACAGTATTCCCGTATCATGACCAAGATTTGTATCGTTATCCCCATTCATAATGAACAGCGGACGATCGGGTCTTTGGTCGGGGCGATCGTGGCCAAGGGACTGGATGCCGTTGTGATCGACGACGGGTCCTCGGACGGGTCGGGTTCGCTGGCGCGCGAAAAGGGTGCTGTGGTGATAACGAATGCGGAGAAACAGGGCAAAGGCCTTTCGCTGAAGAAGGGTTTTGCCCATGCCCTCGCCCAGGGATATGACGGGGTGATCACCATGGACGGTGATGGGCAGCATGATGCCGCGGATATTGACCGGTTTCTGGAACGCATCAACACCCAACCCGACTGCATCATTACTGGCAGCCGTATGGAGAACAGCCAGGGCATGCCCTGGCTGCGTTTGGTGACCAACTCGTTTATGTCCGCGTTGATCTCCTGTATTTGTCGGCGGCACCTGCCGGATACCCAGTGCGGGTTTCGCTATATCAGCGCCGATATCCTTCGGCAGATCGAACTGCAATCCAATGATTTCGAGATCGAGACCGAGGTCTTGATCAAGGCCAGCCGAAAAGGCTATCCGATTTTTGCCTTACCGATCAAGACCATTTATCGTAACGAGAAAAGCAAAATCAATCCTTTCAAAGACACGCTGCGTTTTATCGTTTATATAACCAAGGAGACCTTCCGGCCGGATTCCACGCGCCGGTAAATGCCGTTTCGGTCTGTTTGATTCCCATGATCCCCGAGCTTGTTTTATGCCTTTTTTAACCTCCCGGCAACGTCTCGGTCAGGTGTCGCTGACCGCCAGTTCGTCGCTTCCCGACGAAAAGGCCTTTCGTCTTTCCCTGGTCATATCGGTCTTGATGCATCTGGTGGGGCTGGCCAGTTTGTTTTATGCGAATATGGATTATACCCGGCGAAACGAAAAAATTGTGGAGATCGTTTATCAGATTCAGGCACGGAAGACCAAGCCGGTCAAGCCGTTTACCGGCCGGGGGGTGCGCAGCCTGCAGCCCAAGGCGGGCCCGCTCGCTCCGAAGATCCTCTCGAAGCGCGAGACCTTGGCCACACCTTTTGTCAAGACCGCGCAGAAGCAGCCGGTCAGTCTTGATTCGGACCGGAAGGAATGGCGGCGCAGTCCGCTGCATGAGGGCAAACGCTTTGTCAGCGTTCCCTTGCTGGACTCGGGGAAGATCTCGAATCCTAAATATCTCAATTATCATGAGCATATCCGCAATCGGATTCGCAGCCGGGCTTATCTGTATGTCGATAACCCCCAGTTTGATGTCGGGGAGGTTTATCTGACCTTTGTCTTATTGGCCGACGGGGCATTGAAACAGATCAAGATCATCGACCAGAAGACCGCCGCAAACGATTATCTGCGCATGGTGGGGCTGCGAAGCGTCAAGGAATCGAGCCCTTTTCCGCCCTTTCCCGAAGATCTTGAGTATCCCGAATTGTCCTTCAATGTGATTATCTCTTTTAAGGTCAGCGAATGAAGCGGACCGGGCGGGAGGCCGATTGACAAGCCCGGAGACGCATGATATTCTAAAAAACAATCCGTTGAGGATCAACCCGGCGCCCGTTAAAACGGCACAGGGATTTAGGCGAATTCGATCCCCGATCAAGATATGTTGCGTCCGGAAAGGGGCTTTTGATGATTGATAAAGAACTTCTGGATATCCTGGCCTGTCCCGCCTGCCAGGGCGATGTGGACCTGCAGGGGGATAAGATCGTTTGTTCGCAATGCGGACGGCGATATCCGATTAAAGACGGCATACCGGTCATGCTGGTCGATGAGGCCGAGATGCCCGCGCAGGACAAATGATCCTTTTTCATTCCAATGCCGCCCGGCCTGGATCGCATCAGCCAGCCGGCCGTTAGCAAGGAGGCCCTATTGAAAAAAGTGCTCGTTATTCATGGTCCGAATCTTAATCTGCTCGGCGAGCGCGAGCAGGAGGTCTATGGCGAACGTACCCTGGAGGACATCAATACCAGATTACTTGCCCAGGCCGCTGATCTTGATCTTCAGCTCGACATCCTGCAGTCCAATCATGAAGGTGAGATCGTTGATGCGGTCGGGAAGGCCAAGGCGGCCGGCTTCGCCGCTATCCTTATCAATCCGGCGGCCTACACCCACACCAGCGTGGCGATCCGGGATGCGGTGGCCGCCGTCCAGGTACCGACGGTCGAGGTCCATTTATCCAATATTTATGCCCGGGAAGAATTCCGGCACAAATCCTTAATCGCCCCGGTCAGCTACGGCCAGATCAGCGGTTTCGGTCCAAACAGTTATCTGTTGGGCTTGCAGGCCATTATCGATTTGATCTCTTGATCTATCCGTTCATTTAGCTCTAGCGAAAGAATCCTATGTATTCGCGCATCCGGGCCCTTCGCGCCCAGTTCAAGTCTTTGCCTTTTGAGGCATTTTGGGTAGGCAAGCCGGTGAACGTTGTTTATCTCACCGAGAGGGCGTCATTAGAAGGTTGGCTGTTCGTAACGTCGAGACAGACGTATTTTTTAACCGATCCCCGGTATGAATCCCAAGCCAGGCACCACTTGCGGGGTATCCATCTGCGCATTTATAGTGAGAAAAAACCTTTTAACGATGTTCTAAAAGAAATCATTCGTTCTTCCCGGGTGAAACGGATCGGATTTGATCCCCGTCACGTCTCGGTCACTTTTTATAAGAAATTACGTCGGGCATCTCCTTCTGGGGTCCGCTGGCTCCCCCAAGAGGGCTGTGTTGAGTCTTTACGGATGGTGAAATCACCTGAAGAAATATCCCGGATCCGCAAGGCCTTGGCCTTCCATCTCAGATGTCTGAAATATTTAAAAACGATTGTTAAGGCCGGGGCCACGGAGGGACTCTTGCGTGAACGCTTGGAACATTACGTTCGAAGGCAGCATCTGAGTTTTTCCTTTGAGCCGATTATTGCTTCTGGACCCAATTCCAGTTATCCGCATGCCCCGGTGACGAACCGGCGTTTGAAGGCGAAGGATCATGTCATGGTTGACTTTGGGATTGACTGGGGGGGATACAAGTCTGACTTGACACGAATATTCTTTTTAGGTAAAATACCTGCTCTTATTCGGGAAACCGCTGAAAACGTAAGGGTTGCGCAAAAAGAGGCCATCAAGCGCATCCGGCCGGGCATGCGGGCGTGTGCGGTTGATCAGCTCACGCGTAAATATCTTTCAAGTAAGGGGTTAGGTAAATATTTTTGCCATTCCCTGGGGCATGGCGTTGGATTGGAAATCCATGAGGCCCCGTGGATATCTCCGTCCAGCAAGACCACGCTCAAACCCGGCATGGTTTTTACGGTCGAGCCGGGGGTTTATTTCCCTGGCCGGTTTGGAATCCGTCTGGAGGACATGGTCCTGGTCACGGGAAACGGATGCGAGCTGTTAAGCGGTTCCCAGGACAGGTAGCCATCAACATATGACGATAACAATCAATCAAATCACTTCCGGGATGGGCCTGCGTATCGACGGGGATATTTATCTGATCTCTTCCTACCATCATGTCAAACCGGGCAAGGGCAGCGCGTTTGCCCGCATCAAACTCAAAAATATCAAAACGGATGCGGTTGTCGAGAGGACCTTTAAGACCGCGGATAAACTCGAGGATGTCCCGCTTGAAGAGCGGCCGCTCGAATATCTGTATGCGACCGGCAGTGATTTTCATTTTATGGATCATTCCACCTATGAAGAGGTCATTATCTCCAAAGACGATCTCGGTGATGTCGCGCTGTATCTGACGGAAAATCTCGAGGTGGGCGGGATTTTTCACCATCACCGGCTGTTGAAGATTATTTTACCGACTTTTATCGTCACGCCGATCAGTCATACCGAACCTGGGCTGCGCGGTGATTCCAGCAAGGCCGGGACAAAACCGGCGCAAATCGAGACCGGGGCGACCGTCCAGGTCCCGTTATTCGTCAATATCGGAGACACGATCAAGATCGATACCCGCACAGGGGAATACGTCGAAAGGATGCAACAATGAATTTAAAAGAGATAAAAGAGATCCTGAACCTCATGAATGAGAATGAGCTGTCTGAGCTGGAGATCGAACGGGAGGGTGCGAAGATCAAGATCAAAAAGGCCGCCGGGGAAGTCCCGGGCCCGGCCGTCCGCCCCGTGGTTGAATATGCGCCGCCAGCGTCCACTTCTCTTCCGGCGGAACCCGCGGCGGCCCCGCCTGCGGCGGCCAAGACCGTGAATATCAGCTCCCCCATGGTGGGAACGTTTTACCGCGCCCCGGCCCCTGAGGCCCCGCCGTTTATCGAGATCGGCGCGATGGTGGAGGTCGGACAGGTCGTGTGTATTGTCGAGGCCATGAAGCTCATGAACGAGATCAAATCCGAGATCAAAGGCAAGATCGTCGATATACCTGTTGCCAACGCCGAACCGGTTGAATTCGGTCAGCCGTTGTTTATCGTCGAGCCGGCCTGAGGCCGAAGCCCCGAGCTAATATTAACAGAGACCTATAGAGATCGAAATGTTTTCCAAAATACTCATTGCCAATCGCGGGGAGATCGCCCTGCGCATTATTCGGGCCTGTCGGGAGCTGGGCATCCAGACGGTCGCAGTCTATTCTCAGGCCGACCAGGATTCCCTGCATGTCCGTTTCGCCGATGAGGCGGTCTGCATCGGCCCGCCGGTTAGCTCGGAAAGCTACCTGAATATCCCGGCCATCATTGCCGCGGCCGAGATCACGGATGTCGAGGCCATTCATCCGGGTTACGGTTTTATGGCCGAGAATGCTCATTTTGCCGAGATCTGCGAGTCGTGCAATATTACGTTTATCGGGCCGACCCCGGAAACTATTCGGATGATGGGCGATAAGGTCCAGGCCCGTGAGACCATGCGTAAGATCGGCGTGCCGATCACCCCCGGCGGCAAAGGCGTGATCAAGGACGCCAAGCAGGCCCTTGAGGTCGCGAAAAAGATCAAGTATCCGGTCATAATCAAGGCCGCCGCCGGCGGCGGCGGCAAGGGGATGCGGATCTGTCACAACGATGTGTCGCTTACCGCCTCATTCGGCATGGCCCAGCAGGAGGCCGAGGCCAGCTTCGGGAATCCTGCCTTGTATATCGAAAAATACATTGCCGATCCTCGGCATATCGAGTTTCAGGTCCTGGCTGATCAGCACGGGAATGCCATTCATCTGGGCGAACGTGACTGCAGTATTCAGCGCCGGCATCAAAAGTTGCTGGAGGAATCTCCATCTCCGGCCCTGACGGCCAAATTGCGAAAAAAGATGGGCGACATCGCGGTCAAGGCCGTCAAGAATGTCGGCTACCGCGGCGTCGGCACGATCGAATTTCTGTTGGACGCGGATGGATCTTTTTATTTTATGGAGATGAACACCCGTATCCAGGTCGAACATCCGGTGACCGAGATGGTGACCGGGATTGACCTGATCAAAGAACAGATCGCTGTCGCGGCCGGCAAGAAACTAACCATCAAACAGGAGCAGGTCCGGATGAACGGCGCCTCCATCGAATGCCGGATCAACGCCGAGGATTGCCGGAATAATTTCATGCCCTGCCCCGGCACGATCAAGGAATTGAACCTGCCGGGCGGGTTCGGGGTAAGGCTCGACACGCATATTTACCCCGGGTATAAGATCAGCCCTTATTATGATTCGATGGTCGCCAAGCTTATCGTTCACGGGCCCACCCGGAATGACGCGATCCATACCATGCGCCGCGCTCTGGATGAATTTTATATCGCGCCGATCAAGACCACGATCCCGATCCATCGCGAGATCCTGGAGCATCCGGTTTTTATCCAGGGAGGGGCGACGACCCATTTTCTGGAAAAGATCATGAAGAACGAGGCTGAGGTGAGCAAATGAGTGAGGCCGAAAAGCTCGATCTGGGAGCGGTCAAGGTTCATAAGCGGGTCCTGGCCGAGATCGTGGCGTCTTGCGTGAGCGGGATTAAAGGAGTGAGCCTGCCTTCCGGGGATCTTATGGCCACGGTCCAGGGTTGGCTGGGGATCAAGCGGTTCCCCGGGATTTCGGTGCTGGTCGATAAGAATAATCAGGTCTCGATCGAGGTCAGGATCGCCGTCCTTTACGGCCTGAACATTCCCCAGGTCGCCAAGCAGACGCAGGACATGATCCGCGAGGCCATTGAGAAGACGGTCGAGATCGATCTTAAAGACGTTCATGTTAATATCCAAGGTATCACAAAGAGCGACGAGTGATCCCGCCTGACCGGCGAGCCGTTCGCGCCGGTCCAGATGAAGACAATTTTTTTGAAACGATTCCCAAGGAGGAAGACATGAAATTTTTTGCCCGTCTCGGTGTTTTGGTTTATGTGACCTTTGTCATCTTTGTGGCCGTGTCGGTCTTTTTGTTTATTTTTCATTTCATGGCCTTGGCAACCGTGATCGAGGTCCTCGAGGCCGTTTATACCCAGACCGATCTGCAGCTGTTTTTCGGATTGCTGGCCGCACTGGTGCTGTTCGTCAATTATCTTTTTTTCAAGGCCATCGGCTCCGACCGTCAGCAGGGAAAAACCATTGCCTTTGATAACCCCAGTGGGCGGGTGACCGTGTCGGTGGGGGCCCTTGAGGATATGGTCCGGCGGGTGGTCTCGCGGCGAACCGAGGTGCGCGATGTGCGCGCCGTGATCAAGGCGGCCAAACGGCGGTTATTCGTCCGGGCGAGGCTCACCCTTAAGGCGGATGTGAATATCCCCGAGATGACCTCGAATCTGCAGGAACTGATCAAATCGCGCATCCAGGATATGATCGGGATCGAAGAGGTCGTCGATGTCCGGATCGATGTGGTTAAGATTATTCCTTCCCCTCAGGTCAAGAAGGCAAAAGAGAAAAAGTCCGATAACGCCTCGCAAGAGGAAGAGCCGGCGGTTCCGTTCCGCGGCTACCGGGCGTAATATCATCTTCAATCATGAGCGCAGGGCAGGTGAACTTATGAAAAAGATCGGAATTCTGACAGGCGGGGCGGATTGCCCGGGCCTGAACTCGGTTATCCGCGCGGTCACGCGCAAGGGGGTTCAGGAGGGGTATATTATTACCGGGGTCAAGAACGGCTGGGCTGGTTTGATCGAAAACGATATGCGTGTCCTGGATTTGCGGCTGACGTCGGGGATCCTGGACCGCGGCGGGACGATCCTGGGGACCAGTCGTATCCGTGTCCTTGACGACAAAGAAAGGATGCGCCGGATTGCGGAAAATTACAAACGCAGCGGGATGGACGGGCTGATCGTCGTCGGGGGGGAGGAGACCCTCAAGATCGCCGCCGGATTGCAGAAGGAAGCACGAATCAATCTGGTCGCCGTTCCCAAGTCGATCGATAATTCTCTGAATGCCACTGATTATGCCTTTGGATTCGACACGGCTGTCAATATTGCCACCGAATGCATCGACCGCCTACACACCACCGCCGAAAGTCATCACCGCACGATCGTTGTCGAGGTCATGGGTCGTTATACCGGCTGGATCGCTTTGGAGGCCGGAATTGCCGGCGGGGCGGACATGATCCTGGTCCCGGAGATCCCGATCGACATGAATAAGATGTGTGAGGAGATCAAGGTCCGGCACACCCGCGGCAAAACCTTCAGCCTGGTGGTTGTGGCGGAAGGGGTCAAGATCGATGATCCGACCGTGCCCAAAGATGTCCGCAGCCGGCGTTTCGGCGATGTCGGGGAACTCGTCGCCAAGGTCATCGAGGATCGCACGGGCCATGAGACGCGCGTCAGCGTGCTCGGGCATATCCAGCGCGGGGGCACGCCTACGGCTTATGACCGCCTGATCGGCACGCAATTCGGCATCAAGGCCGTCCAGCTGATCAAGGAAAACAAGTTCGGTCATATGGTCAGCCTGCGGGACAATAAACTGCAGGCCGTTCCGATCGAGCGCGCCTTACGTAAACGCAAGACGATTAATATGGATTTATACGAAACGGCCCAGGTCTTTTTTGCCGGGTCCTAAAGGAGTCCTATGGAAGAGCGTCTCCAAGCGATCTTTGAGCAGTCTTGCCAGGTGAAGCGGGATACCCTTGCGCAGAACCGCACCCGTATTGTGGAGGCGGTCCGCGTCATCACGCAGGCTTTTCGCGACGGAAAGAAGCTGCTTCTTTTCGGTAACGGCGGATCGGCGGCCGATAGTCAGCATGTCGCGGCCGAATTCGTCGGGCGTTTCCGCAAGGAACGCCGGGCCCTGCCGGCCATGGCCCTGACCACCGACACCTCGGCCCTGACGGCATTGGGGAATGATTACAGTTTTGACATTATTTTTGCGCGCCAGATCGAGGCCATGGCCCAACGCGGGGATGTGGCCTTGGGGATCTCGACCAGCGGCCGTTCCGCGAATGTCCTGGCCGGCATCAAGACTGCCCGCGAGATGGGCCTGACCACGATTGCCCTGACCGGGTGCGGCGGCGGCGAATTAGCCGGCGGGGCGGATATCGCCCTGGTTGTGCCGTCTGATCAAACGGCACGTATCCAGGAGGCCCACAGCTGTCTGTTGCACTGCCTGTGTGAATTGGTAGAGGATCAGTTCGCCTAAAGGTCTGCACGGGCCCGCTCGGCGTTTTGGGCCGTGACATTCGGCCAGATGGGGAAGGCATGGACACCAGCAAAAAGATTGTTTCCAGAGACAGCTTAATCCGGGCCCTGCGTCGGCATCGGGGCGCGGGCCGGCGGATTGCCTTTACCAACGGCTGTTTTGATTTGATTCATTACGGCCATATCCGTTATTTGGAAAAGGCCAAAAGGGCTGGCCGTATCCTGGTCGTGGGCCTGAACAGCGATGCCTCGGTCAGAAAGATCAAGGGACCCTCCCGGCCGATCTGCCCGCAAAAGATGCGGGCCCGGGTGCTGGCCGCGTTGACCTGCGTGGATTATGTGACCCTGTTTTCCCAGGAAACCCCCCAGGCGCTGATCCGTCAGGTTTATCCCGATATCCTGATCAAAGGGGCCGATTGGAAAGGCCGGACGGTTGCCGGCGCGGATTTTGTCCGGGCCAATGGCGGGAGGGTGGAATTCATCCGTTTTGAGCCCGGGTTTTCGACCAGCCGTCTTATTCAGAAGATTCGTCGTCATGGCTGATAAGTCTGACCAGCGTTTGTACCGGATCATTGATGCCAATTTCAATCGTGCCCGGGAGGGCCTGCGCGTCTGCGAGGATGTGTGCCGTTTTGTTTATGATCAGCGCGCCCGGACCGGTCGATACAAACGGATTCGGCATCGCTTGACGGACATCCTCAAGCGTTGGGATATCGACCGCATGGTGGCCGCGCGTCAAACCTCCCGCGATGTCGGACGCGCCAGCGAGCCGTCCGAATTGAAACGGCGTCATCTCCGTGACATTTTTATGGCGAATTCGCAGCGGGTCAAGGAATCGGTGCGGGTCCTGGAAGAATTGGCGAAACTGATCGACGTCAAATCGGCCCGGGACCTGAAGTCATTACGATACCGGGTGTATATTCTGGAACAGGAAGTATTCAGGGGTTTTTCCCGATCATGACGGATGTCTGCCGCAGGAGCCGGTTGAAGGCCGCGCGTCTGTATGTCGTTCTTGACCGGGACGTTCGAAACGGCGAGGCCCTTTTAACGGTTTTGAAAAAGACCGTTTCCGCCGGGGCGGGAATCGTTCAATGGCGGGATAAGAACGGCAGCGCGCGGGATATCATTGATCTTTGTGAACGTGCGATCCGGCAGGTTCGGAATCGGGTGCCGTTTATCGTTAATGACCGGGTCGATATTGCCCTGGCGGTCCGGGCTGACGGGGTCCATTTGGGGCAGGAGGATCTGCCGGTCAAGCACGCGCGGACCCTGGTCGGCAAGCAGATGCTGATCGGCCAATCATGTCAGACGGTCGAACAGGCCTTGCGGGCTCAGGCTGAGGGCGCGGATTATATCGGTTTCGGGTCCGCCTTTCGGACCAAAACCAAACTCGGCCGGCAGCCGCAGGACCCGGCGGTCTGGCCCGAACTGATGGCGAAAATCAAGATTCCGGTTTTCGTGATCGGGGGCATTACGGAGGAGAACCTGCCGCGTCTGATCGCCGGCGGGGTTACCCGCGTGGCCGTAACCCGGGCTGTCTGCGGGGCTGAGCATGCGGACCGGGCCACGGAAAAATTGTTGGGCCTATTGAAAGGGCATGACGCGCGCCGTTAAGGCTGTCGAAAAGGAAATGTGATTGAGATTTATTGCGAGGGTGATTCAATGGTAGAATATCAGCTTCCCAAGCTGAATACGCGGGTTCGATTCCCGTCCCTCGCTCCAGATTTTATCCGTTCTTTAAGATGCCGGTTGATGCCGGTGATCGGATGGCTATCTTTGCTGGTCATGGCCGGCGGATGCGCGACGGTCCAGGATACGCCGGACTTGACGTGGAGGACCGACCGGAAGGGGGTTACCCACAAGGTCAAGAAGGGCCAGACCCTCTGGCGCATCGCCCAGGCCTACGGGATCGGCATGGACGAGATTATCGTCGGGAACAACATCCCGGACGCGGCCGTGATCGAAGAGGATCAACTGCTTTTTATCCCCGGGGCCGACGAGATCGTGGACCTCCCGCCGCTTGTCCCGGAGGCCGGTCAGCGTGAATTTATTTGGCCGGTGAACGGCCGGGTGGCCTCGTATTTCGGCGACCGCCGCGGCCTGCAGCGTCGGCAGGGGATCGAGCTGGCCACGCTCGGCCGGCAGCCGGTCCGGGCGGCCCGTCGGGGCAAGGTGGTTTTCGCCGATTATTTGACCGGATACAATTACACGGTCATCCTTGATCATCAAGACGGCTATTTTTCGGTCTATGGAAAGAACGGCCGTCTCCTGGTGGAGGTGGGCGACATCGTCGCCCAGGGCGATCAGATCGCCAGGACCGAGCCGGGGGATGAAGGGACTTTTTATTTCGAGATTCGCAAGGGCACGGTCGCGGAAAATCCTTTGTATTTTCTCCCGCGTCGTTGAGAGGAAGACTTGTTGTGAAGCCGGATGCCGAGATGGAGATCTTTTTCGGGCGCAAACCGATCCTGGATTTGCTAAAGAAGCGGATTCTGGATCTGAAGGAAGGTTACCGCCAGAACGTGGCCTTGCTCGGCCGGCGGTCGATCGGCAAGACGGTCTTGATGCAGAAAGTCGTCCGCGATCTGGCCGAAGACAAGATCGTTCCGGTTTACGTCGATCTTGAGAATCAGGGCCTGGAGGATATCTACGAAAAGATTACCGGGCGCCTGCTTTTTTATTTTACCAACCGCCACGGCCTTCCCTGGACCGGGGATCCCAAGTCCCTGAGGACGATGATTCAGCCTCGTTTGCCGTCCACGGGACGGTGTCTTAAAAAGATCGAGTCGCTGCTGGCGCACCGCCGTTCCCGCGACGCCTTCCGTGAGCTTATTGCCCTCCCGCAGGTTTTTGCCAAAGAGACCGGGTGTTTTTGCGTCCTGTTCCTGGATGAATTTCATGCCCTGCAGGAACTGGTGGTCTCGGGGCTGTTTCAGGAACTCGGCAAAAAGATCATGACCCAGAACCGTTGTCTGTATGTGATGGCGAGTTCGCTGCCGATGGTCGCCCGCCGGATCCTGTCCGAGGAATTGTCGCTTTTGTTCGGGAATTTTGAGACGATCCCCGTCGATGTCTTTGAGCCGCAAGAGAGCCGGGACTTTTTGTCCGGTTATCTGCAAGACATTCGTCTCAAAGATCAGCTTAAGGATTTCATCGTTGATTTTACCGGCGGACATCCGTTATTTATCAGCCTGATAGCGCGCGAACTGCATTCCCTAAGCCGGGTTTACCAGCAACAGGAGGTCTTTGAGCCTTTGCTGATACAGGCCCTGGAAAACCTTTTGTTCCAGCCCTGGGGGCTTTTGAACAATCATTTCGGTCTTTTGCTGGATCAGCTGAGTACGCCGAAAGGCCATTTTCTGATCGGACGGCTTTTGTTGACATTGGCCAACGGCAAGAAGAAATTCCAGGAGATCGTGGCCCAGGTCGGAGGCAAGTCGTCCCCCATCCGGCAGCGACTGAGGTATCTGCTCGAACAGGATGTGGTCGTCAAGAACGGGAGTTTTTATTATCTCGAGGACAAACTGTTTAGGTTTTGGCTCCAGCATGTCTATCATCTGCGGGAGAAGGCCTTTGATCTGGATCTGAATCAGCGCCAAACCCAATTCCGGCAAAGCGTGCAGGCCGCCTTTGACCAGCACAGGGTCCAGTCCGGCAAGGACCTTGCCACGCGGGTCATGGAGCTGCTTTTTTGTTTTGAGGATGAGATCTGTTATATCAACGGCCGGCGTTACCGCCTGCCGGTTTTCCGCGAGGCCATGCCGGCGCGGCATCGCGAGATCGATGAGGGGCGGTTGGAGTTGATCCGGGCCCGCACCTCAACCGGGGACTGGATCGTGGTCCTGAAATCGCGGGCTATCTCCGAGAACGATATCAATGCCGTTCTGGACGAGACAAAAAGGGGCCCCGCCCGGCCGCGCAAATGCATCCTGATCTCGCTCGACGACCCGGATGAGAACGTCCGTTTGCGGGCCCTGCAGGAACGCATGTGGGTCTGGAACGAGGCCGAATTAAACACGCTGCTGAATATCTTTGATAAACCATATATCTTATGAACGGGAAAGAGACATGGGCCGGGTTTCGAATCTTATGCCTTTTTATCATCCCTTCCAGATAAGGAGTTGGCATGCCCAAATCTGAAGGGCACCTGAAATATCCGGCTGTGATCGGAGTCGTTTCTGACACGCATTCCAAGAAGCTTCCGTCCGGAATGGTCCGAGATTTCGGGGATGTGGATCTGATCATTCACGCTGGAGATTTTGCCGATGCCGCGGTCCTGGACGAGATGTCGAAGATTAAGGACGTCGTGGCTGTCTGCGGGAACATGGACGGCGCGTCGCTTTGCGCGCGGCTGCCCAAAAAACGCATTTTGGCCTGCGGCCCATATCATATCGGGCTCACTCACGGCGGCGGGCCGCCCAAGACGCTGCTGGACAAGGTCAGGTCGACCTTTCAGGAGGACAAGGTGGATGTGGTCATCTTCGGGCATTCGCATCATCCCATGAACGAAGAGATCGACGGGGTCTTGTATTTCAATCCGGGTTCGCCGACCGACGAGATCTTCGCCCCCTATCGTTCGTACGGCATCCTGGAGTTATCGGAGGCGGGAATCCGCGGCCGCATTATCGAGGTCAGGCATGAATGTTAAACGACTTTGGGCCCCTTGGCGGGTTCACTACATCACGGCCATCGGCAAGAAGACCAAAGGCTGTGTCTTTTGTTCGATCCGGCGCCAGAAGAAAGACCGCAAGAATCTCATCTTTATCCGCCGCCGGCTGGCTTACGGGGTGTTGAACATCTATCCCTACAATAACGGGCATTGCCTGATCATTCCCAACCGTCATGTCAACGATCTGCGCAAATTATCCGCCGCCGAGAAGGCCGAGTTATATGGCTTGGTCGAAGAGACCCAGGACCTCCTGGACCGCACGATTCATCCGGAAGGCTACAATATCGGGATCAACTGCGGACGGGTGGCCGGGGCCGGTTTCCCGGGTCATATCCATATCCATATCGTGCCGCGCTGGCGCGGTGATGTGAATTTTATGCCGGTGACGGGCCAGACCAAGGTCATCTCGCAGTCGCTGGAGGCCCTGTATGATCTGCTGATCAAGGATGTCCGCGCCCAAAAGACCTATGAAAAAAAGAACTGACATCGAAAAACTCGAAGACCGGATCTTGGCCCCGTATGCCATGCGCAGCCAGGATTCGCGCGGCCGTGAATTCAAAAACGATCTGCCGCATCCGGTGCGCACCTGCTATCAGCGCGACCGCGACCGGATCATTCACAGCGCCGCCTTCCGCAAACTGGAATATAAGACCCAGGTTTTCGTCATCATCGAAGGGGATTATTACCGCACCCGTCTGACCCACACCCTGGAGGTCGCGCAGATCGCCCGGACGATCGGCCGCAACCTGCGGCTGAACGAAGACCTGATTGAGGCCATCGCCCTGGCCCATGACCTGGGGCATCCGCCGTTCGGCCATGCCGGCGAGGCGGCCCTGAACGAGATCATGCATCGGGCCGGCAGTGTTTTCAATCATAACCTGCGCGGATTCGAACTGGTCTCGCGGATCGAAAAAAGATATCCCCATTTCGACGGGCTGAACCTTTCCCGTGAGGTCCTGGTCGGCATCCTGAAACATGAAACCGATTACGATACGGCCGGTGTCTCGGCCAAATATACCGAAGGCCCAACGCTGGAGGCCAAGGTCGTGGACGCGGCCGACTCGTTGGCCTATCTGAACCATGACATCGACGACGGCCTGAAATCCGGATGCATCACCGAAGAGGACCTCAAGGGCAGCCCCTTGTGGGACCGGGCCCTGAGGTCCTCTTCGGTGATGCATCCGGATTTCAGGCCGTCGTCGATG
>CAZBSU010000007.1:0-19507 GCA_964494745.1 uncultured Planctomycetales bacterium
CATTGATATGTTCCTTTTTCATCGCAGCGGGGATGATCTATTAAAACGATAAATAACGGGCCGAGAACAACAGGCCTAAAGAATGAGTAATTGAAAACCCTCAAGTATTAATATTAATATATTAACACTTGAGGGTTTTCAATTCCACCTCATTCTGCCTGTTTTTTGCTGAGATTGAAACGGCCCATTTTATCTTTTTCGGTGAGCTTGACTTTAAACTGGTCACCTAGTTTGACCACGTCGTTCGGATCCTTCACGTACTCTTTGGCCAACTCCGACACATGGACCAGGCCTTCACGGCCGGGCAGGAATTCGCAGAACGCCCCGAAATTCATGATCCTTTTGACGGTGCCGTTGTAGATCTTGCCGACCTCCGGTTCCTCGACCAGGCCTTTCACGGTCTCCAGGGCCTTGAGCGCCGCTTCCTTATTCAAGGAGGCGATCAGGACCCGGCCGTCGTCGTCGATATCTATCGACGTGACCCCGCTGTCTTCGATGATCTTCTTGATGATCTTACCGCCCGGTCCGATCACGTCGCCGATCTTCTCAGGCGAGATGTGATGCGTCAAGATCCGCGGGGCATAGGCCGAGATATCTTCCCGCGGCTGGGCGATGACGGCGTGCATCTTGTCCAAAATCATCAGCCGGGTCTGCTTGGCCTGCTGCATGGCCTTCTCCAGCAAGGCCACCGATATCTTGGAGATCTTCAGGTCCAGCTGGATGGCCGTGATCCCCTTGCGGGTGCCGGCAACCTTAAAATCCATATCACCGAAATGGTCTTCCAGGCCCATGATATCGGTCAGTAATAATTCCTGATCATCGCCGCTCATGAGTCCGATCGAGATACCGGCCACCGGCTCTTTGATCGGGACCCCGGCGTCCATCAACGCCAGCGTCCCGGCACAGACCGAGGCCATGCTGGAAGAACCGTTCGATTCCAGGATCTCGGAAACCAGCCGGATCGTATAAGGAAAATCGTCCTGGGACGGCAGGACCGGTTTCAGGGCCCGGGCCGCTAAGGCCCCGTGCCCGATCTCCCGACGCCCGGGTCCGCGCATCGGCCGCGTTTCCCCGACGCTGAAAGACGGAAAATTGTAATGCAGCATAAATTTTCTATAACTCACTTCCTCCAGCGACTCGATCAGCTGTTCGTCCTTGCGCGTGCCCAGGGTCACGATGCCAAGACTCTGGGTTTGGCCGCGGGTGAACAGGCTCGAGCCGTGCGTGCGCGGCAGGACCTTAACCTCGCAGGATACCGGCCGCAGCTCGTTGAAATCACGGCCGTCGATCCGTTTCTTTTGCTCCAGGACCAACCGCCGGACCGTATCATGTTCAATCCCCTCCATCACCCGGCGGATATCCCCTTCGGTGATCTCGTCTTCCGGGTTCTGTTTGAACGGATCGAAAACACTCATGTCCTCGGTCAGGTCAGAGACGACCTTCTTCAAGGCCTGCTGGCGATCTTCCTTTTCAGCTATCTGATAGGCCTGGGACAAGGCGTCTTTGGCCATCTCCCGGATCTTATCCTCCAGCCCGGCCGGGGGCGTGAACAATTCAAATTCCACCTTGGGTTTGCCGATCTCCTTTTGCAGTTCCTTCTGCATGTTGCTGACCGGGATCAGGGCCTGATGCGCGGCCTTCATGGCCGCGGCGATCTTCTCTTCCGGGATCTCCTGGGCATCACCTTCGATCATCACCAACCCTTCTTCACGGCCGGCCATGACGAAATCCAACTCGCTTTGTTCGCGCTGCTCATAAGTCGGGTTGATGACAAATTCGCCGTTGACCATAGCGATGCGCACCGCGCCGATCGGCCCGTCGAACGGGATGTCCGAGACCATCAACGCGGCCGAAGCCCCGGCCATGGCCAGGATGTCGGGATCGTTCTCCCCGTCGCTGCTCAAAACCGAGGCCACGACCTGAACGTCATTATACAAACCCTTGGGAAAAAGCGGCCGCAGGGGCCGGTCGATCATCCGCGCGCTGAGGATCTCTTTTTCGCTCGGCCGGCCTTCGCGTTTGAAAAAACCTCCCGGGATCATGCCGGCCGAATACATCTTTTCCTGATATTCGACCATCAACGGGAAAAAGTCGATTCCCGCCCTGGGCGTCTTTGAGATACAGGCCGTCACCAGGACAACCGTCCCGCCGTAGGTCACGGTCACGGCGCCATTGGCCTGTTTGGCCAGTTTGCCGCTTTCGATAATCATGTTTTGCGCGCCTGACGGGATTTCAATTCTTGCAATATCCATTATGCTGTCTCCTTAAAAAAGTAAATGGGCACAGAACGCCTCCTTAGGCATGTCTGCGCTTGAGTAAAAATTTATAGATAGTCCAGGAGGCACCGCCGAACGGCATGTCCTTGTTGCCGGAGTATAGGGGTCTGGAAATCGGGAACAATCCTAGAGAACCTATTTACGTAAATTCAATTTCTTGATCGTGTCTTCGTACTTTTGGGGGTCCTGTTTCTTCAGGTAGGAAAGGAGCCGCCTTCTTTTGCCGATCATCATCAAAAGACCGCGACGGGAATGATAGTCTTTATTATGGGCCTTTAAATGGTCCGTCAGATAATTGATCTTCTCGGAAAGCAATGCAATCTGCACGCTGGGGGAACCGGTGTCCTTCGCGTGAACCCGAAAATGATCGATAATTTCATCCTTTTTGTCTTTCATCAACGCCAATTCTTTTTTCCTCCTCACTTGTCATAGTCCGCTTTGCGGAATAAAATTGTCTCTTAAAGTCCGGGTATTATACTCTGCGTCTGCCCGTTCGTCAAGCTCCATTTTCCCAAGAGAAACCTTTTTGCTTTATCGTAATTTCAGCTTAAAAACGACTCAAAAAATTGGACTTAACGCTTGCGGCTGGTTACCTGAGTAAAGGTCTTGATCTTACGGTTAAGGGTCTTGATCTCCCGATCGATCTTATGCCACTCCTCCACATACTTTTTCAGGGCCGCCGTGGGCTTGGATGGGCCCTTGGCCTTGATGTATTCCTTGCCGATCAGGCCATGCAGGTGATTTTGTTTCAATTTCAGGGCCGTCACGTCGAACTGCCATTTGCCTTTCTGCGAAAAACGCCGGACCTCTTTTTCGCCCTTATGGGCCATTTTGACCGCCTCGTCCTTGGCATGCAACAGTTCTTTCTTGATCTTAGGCCACTCCTTACGGAAATCATATCCTGATGAACTCATAATGCCTCCTTTTAATATTTGGGAAAAAAGTCTTTAATATGAATAATATTATAACAAAATATCTTAAAATTAATATAAGAAATTTATATCTGCTTTTTTTATTTGTTATTCGCAGATAGAAATTATATAATTAAAGCATGCGCGGATCCGTGATAGCCCTTATCCTCCTGGCCTGGATTTTGAGTCTTTTTTTCCTCTTCCGGAAATTTATCGCCAAAAGCATGGACCAGCCTGCCCAAGAAAGCCAGATCAGCTCTTCGACCCTGCTGGACGAGCAGAAAGAAAAAGCCCGCCGGACCCGCGAAGACCAAAAAAGGCGCATGGAAGCCATCCAGCGCAAGATCCGCGACCAGCAAAGACGGTATTAGAGAACCTTCGCCTTCGGCCGGCATTAGTCACCGTCGGCCTTATATCCTCTTGGAAATGAAAAGGGTAAATACTCTGAAAAATACCTGGGTAGGAGTTATTCCGGCAATCTTGTCGAACCTTACCTGTCCCCTCGAAAGGTGACTGTCACCTTTTGTCCTTTTGTGTTATCTCTCTCCGTCGTGAGGGGGATCACACGGAAAATACAACCTAATCGTACAGGAACCGATACCATCTTCATCCCCGGCATTGATGGTTTTAATCTGAAACGATGCCGCATCTTTATCGAACCAGTAATCCTCGTAACCAAGCTCAGCCCTATCCATGCCGGAATTGTTCGCCGTGCCGCCGATCCGGCAATTCTCGCTGCACGGCACTTTATCGATCCATATCGATCCGCAGTAAAACATCAAACTGTATTGCGTCCCGCGATATTCTTCGGGGATCGTGAAGGTATAGGTTCTATTATACTGCAAAACATGTTCCCTCTCACGTCTCCCACGCAATGCGGAGCCTCTTTCCCACCCCTCATCCGGCACTAATTCAACCGGGGCCGGGCAGATACATTCCACCGATCCATCATCCTGGACCACTTCGACAAACGGATACTCGCATACACAGGCAGCGTCAGAGTCACTCCACTCCCAATTTCCCTCGCATTCACAGCCGGAGGCCATCGCCACCATTTTCTCATCCTCCGGACAATAGGCGGCGCAAGCCTGCCCCTCAGCCGGGCATTCACCGAATTTATAGTAATTCCAGGGCTGGGAGGCCTGGGTCAAGCCCTCATCCCAGCCATCACATTCGACGGCTAACCCGTCTTTCTCGCGGCAATACGCCCCGCATTCGGAAATGTCATACGTGCATTCCGCGACGCTGTCGCCGCCATCCTGCAGCGGCTCATGACAGGACAGCGAATTATTATCGCCCGCGTCGAATTGCGGCAGGTCGCCGCACACTTCAGCATCCCCGAGGTCGGCCCCCTCACAATCCTCATCGCCATTGCGGAGCCCGTCCCCGCAACACGGCCCCGGTTGCTCAGCATATTTTTCCGTAATCGGGATACACTCATATCCCGCCTGAATGTGATATACCTTTTGCGCATACACGCCGTTGTCGCAATCGGCATCGGTCGAACTCGGATCCAATTGCATAAAATAAAACGGCCGGGTGCCCTCCCCGCAGGCGCATCTCTGGTCCGGGAACGGATATGAATAACGCACGCAGGGTATTGTCCCAGGAGCGGAAATCCAGGGGACCTGACCGGAGGAGTCCTTGTCTTCGCAATAATCTCCAAGACAGGCGCTGCATTCATTCAAAGTTTCGATCAGCACCGTGCACCCGCAGTCTTCCGGATACAGCCACGGTGTCGCCATCTCGCCGGCCACACACACCTCTCCTTCCCATACATAGCAATCACATGTCCCATTCGGATAGCTTCCGTCTCCGCAATGCTCGTAGTTATACGTGCATTCGTTATCTGTGCCCGCTCCGTAGCACAGCACCACCCCCGCCTGCCCATCAGGGCATGGCGGCAAAGTTTCTCTGCTGGCCGGGTCGCATTCCTCGCCATCATCAAGATCGCCATTTCCACATAGGTCACTTGGCTCAAGACAGCCTGTTGTATTGAAGGTGCAGCGCAGGTCCTCGCCGTCCACGTTATAGGCCAGCGTGCCCCAGCATTGCAACAATGTTTCGGGTGGCTCAATATCTCCCAGCGGCGGGTCCATATCCGGGCAGCGCTGGCCGTTCAGCTGATGCGGGTATTGACCCTGCAGACGTGCCACATCAGGCTTGCGCACCGGCTCGCATAACTCATCCCCATTAATGATCCCGTCTCCGCAGCAGGTCTGATCCTCATTAATCGACACCGGGACAAACGGCTCGCAAATATAAAAAGGCGGATCATCCCGCGCCCACTCATCCGGCGGGGATATATGGTACAAATCATACTGCATGAACACTTCCTCCGGGTCATCCCGCCGGCCCAGTTGGCCCGTCCATAATGTCTCCATCGATTCTTCCGCCCCAGCGATCGGGACCGGCCGTTCTCCTTCCGCGCAATGGCACGCCAGCAAACCGGACCTGTGCAAACTGTAATTAATCAATTCGCATTGCTGGATGGGGAGTTCGCCATCAGGATCAACCACACCGTCCCCGTCGCGGTCCTGGTCCAGACGCGGCAGGCAGTACACGTCCCACGGCATCGGGTACCCGTCATCATCATACCTCGTCGGAGATGCCGGCGTACGGCAGGCCGCCCAGGCCAGGCCCTGCGCATACTCATACCAGCACCCGCAGTCTATCTCGCATTCGTCTTTCTCTTCCTCCGTGCAGATCCCGTCCCCGCATCCCGATAACCCGCTGAGATCAAACTGACATTCCTGCTCGTGCCCTTCGGGATAACACCTCAACTCCCCGCCGTCAAAACCAAAATCCTCATAGCTCATGGGCTCACCCTCATCGTTAAGCGCCCAGTCATCCCCGTCGCACTCCTCGCCCGGACAATTCAGCTTATTGTCCCCGCACCGCCCGCAATCCATCGTATCCCATTTGCAATCCTGGCAACCGATGTCTCCGCAGTCGTAATTGGAATCATACTCATGGCATGACGGCCAAAGGCCCTCATCCACCCCGGCCTCGCAATCCTCGAACTCATCCTCAACCTTCCCGTTCCCGCAGCGAGGGCAGTCATCATACACCACCTGACAATTCTCATCACAGCCTAAATAGTCAGTCCCGCCGTAATGCTCGTCTAAATTCTCGCACTCCACGCCGGCCGCAAACTGCGGCGTCTGCCCGTCCGCGCCCGGATCGCATCGCTCCCCGGCCTCCACATTAACCTCTCCGTCCCCGCACACAAAACACCCGCTGGTGTCATACCCGTCGCAGGTATCATTGCACAGCAACGTCCCCTCCACGTGCTGATCCGGAAAAACATCCGCGCAGGTCTTCCCGTCCAATTTTGTCTTGTCGCATAATTCACCGCCCTCCAACTTTTCAAGCTTATTATTCCCGCAAAAACAGCAATTCACCGTGTTCACCGTGCACATCAGCTCTTCCCCGGCGGCCATGGGATAACAGCTCAACGACCCGCACTCCTCATAAAAATCCCCGTATTCCGAACAGGCCTCCCCGGACCGAAACGCCTGAAAGCCTCCCACGAATTCCCCGGCATCACATTCCTCTTCCCCGTCCATCCGGCCGTTCCCGCATTGCGGCATACCCCCGCAGTCTTCCGGACAGGACAGATAATTCTCTGACGGCTCGCATATCCCGTTGCCGCAGTCCGACGAACACGTCCCGCAGTCCGACGGACAGGTCCAGCAGTTCTCACCCCGGCCGCAATACCCATCCCCGCAGTCCTGGCAGTAATGACAGTCCTCCGGGCAGGTCTCGCAGGTCTCGCCGGCCATGTAGTCGCAGATCCCATTGCCGCAGCTCGGCTTGCAATCCGCCCCCACACACACCCGCTCCGTCTGCCGGTTGACCTGTTCCGCGCTCTCATTCAGCACCCGCCGCACCGCCTCGCGGAACGGGCCCCCGGCCCGCGTGAACAGCAGCAGCGTTGTCACCACCGCGCCCACAACCAGCAGGTATTCGATGATCTGTTGGGCTTTTTTGTTTCGAGAAAACGTTTTCATGAATTAGGCTTTTGTAAACTAATACACATAGTCATTTACATATTAATTATAAAATATTATGCCCTGTTTAACAAAAGATTCCTAAATTAACATAAAACCCATCCCACCTGATAAATTCGCAATCATTTCCCCTAAAAGAGTCCTGTCTCAAATCTCATATACAGGATACCGGGGTTGCGTAGGGCTGTTGTGAAATATTTCTAAGAAATACCGGACAGGGATCTAACCTGACAGGTTAAACTTACAAACTATTTGCAGGCTGGACCAGGGAGCAAAACGACAGCTGATGTTAAAAAAGGGCGCTGTCCCCTTTTTAGAACCGGCGCTGTTCGGTCATATAATGAAGCGCATCACAATTCTTGCCGGCATCAAAAGTCGTCATAAACAGGCCTTTCCTCTCAATGACATAAGGTTCCATAACCAGGATATTGCCGATCGGGGCACCTTCGGGCCACATGGTGTAACCGCTGCAATTCATATGAGCCGTTACGTTCATGCCCCAAAAATCGCCGGTATCCTTGTCATACCATTCGACCCAATCCCAAAAACCCGAGGTAACATTATCACTGAAACAACCGTCGTAGCCATTGTATTTAAAGCACTGCCACGAGGCGATTTCGGTAGAATCTCCATCATCATAATAAAACCGGGCGCAATCCGTGCCGTCGTCCTCGAGTTCATGACAATCAAATGTCCCGACGCAATCCCCGAGGAGATCATCCCAAGAACAACCGGGCACGTCATTGCAGTGTACTTTCCGCTCGGCGAGTGTGCCGACACCGGCCATGAGACCGCAATCGACCTCCCCGGCGCAAATGAGAGAATAGGTTTTCCACACGCAGCCCTGCGGATCGGCATTGCATGAGGCTATATCCTTGTTGCTCCAGCAGGCCGGCTCGCAGGCCAGATCATCCGAGGTGGGCCGGTAATCGTAAGGATCTGCCCCGCCCCCGCACCAGGCCGTGCAGGTGTCGTCTTGCCAACTGCAACCCCAGCCGCTCGTGGAGTCGGAGTCGCAGTATATAATATCATCGCGGCCCACGATGTTCTGGCCGGCGTCCTCGCACCAAATCCCTACCGGATCCAAGGGGCCTTCGCAGCCGTTGCAGCCGGAGGTGTCGAACTGACATTCCTGGGGATCGCCTTGGGGATAACAGGCCAGCACGGAGCCGATCCCGCCGATATACGGAATCGGGACAGCGGTATCACAGGTTTTACCGTTAAGATTCTCAAAAGGTGGCGGGGGAATACTCCCGGGGTCGCAGAGTTCTGGGGCGTCAACATTACCGTCGCCGCAAAATATCACCGAACATCCAGAAGGATCATATTTACATTGATGGGGCGTACCAAAAGGATAACATTTCAGCCCGGCGGCGACAGGAGAGCCGTAATCAAGACAAGTTTTTGCACCCATATCGGGGGGATCACATTCCTCGCCGGGATCGATCTTGCCGTTACCGCAAAGCTCGCAGTTATTCTGATACGTACATTCATTAGGGTGCCCGGGGGGATAACACGACAACCCGGCGGCCATAACCGAACCGAAATCAAGGCAGGTCATGCCCCCCATATCCGGCGGGTCGCAATCCTCACCGCTGTCGAGCACGCCGTTGCCGCAGACCGATACAGGGCCGCTCAGGCATTTCAGGCTGGCCAGCTGGATGATCTCATCCCCGGCCGCAGCCGTGGGCGCGGCAAGAGTGATAAGTCCCAATGCCGCACACGTGCCGATTGTCGCTAAGGCACGCTTTATGTAATAATTTAAAAACCACATTTTCTACCGCCTCCTTCACAGAAAAATCAATCCATTGTCTGAAAAGGCCGCATCCGGCCGCTGATCAACTCGGCAGGATAATGGCCGCATTCCCGCTCCCCCGCTGCCCATCCTCACAGCAAAAACTCTTTTCAGCAGGGCCGTTGGCGGCCCTGTTTCCCCCATCTTGTTGAGCTTCGGGCGAAAGGCAATCCGGCCGGTGCTAAAATCCCCGCGTTCCTGAATTCGTGGCCGCGGCATCCGGCAGGCGGTTTATCCGAAAGGGAATTCCAGGCGGAATCTTCCCGTTCAAAACTCAGCCAGTAAACATCATGTCAAAAAACATAAGCTCCGGTCAGACCGGGCTAGGGTCAGCCCTTTTACGGCGACGGGCTAGGCCCCGGCGACGGTGTCGCAGGCGGCTGGCAGGAACTCCAAATAGTACAACTACCAGAACAAGTAATGGAACCAGTAGAGCCCGGGCCAAGATAATTCTGACAATTCAACTCTTCATAAGGAGGATCGCCCCGGCAATCATAATCCGTCCCGTATATATTTTCGCATTGTTCCGAGCCATTACATACATTATCACCGCAATACGGTGCCGGCGTCGGCGTAGGTGTCGGCGTGGGCGATGCGCAGACTTCCCAAACAGTACAGTCCGATAAACAGCTTATGTCCCCAGACCATTCGGAACCGCCCTTATAATTCTCGCAGGTCAACGGCATGGGCGGACCCCCTTCGCACCAGGTTGACCCGTCACATTCCTCACCCGAGTTGCAGCTCCCGTTCCCACAGCAATCCTCACATTCACCGTTATCCACAATGACACAATTCACACAAGCCATATTGCCGCCGCACAAATCACTGTCGTATTCATTACACGTCAGGACCGCTAACGAAGGACAGATCAACGGAACCCCTTTGACGATCTCCTCACATTGCTCTCCGAGGTCACAAATGCCATCGCCACAGGGATTCGGCGTAGGTGTCGGCGTCGGCGTCGGACAAGCCACGCAAGCATCACTTTGAAATGTGCAGGTAGTTAAGTCACATTTATAATATATCGACCCGCATTCAGCTGTCCCGGGATAAGCGTTCGGGCAGGTTATGGGGCCCACCACCGTTGTGCCGTCACAGACAACATGGGTACCGCCTACCCAGTCGCATTCTTCGCCGATATCACATATACCATTAAAGCAAGGATTGGGGGTCGGCGTCGGCGGTACCGGCGTCGGCGTGGGTGTTGGCGGTGCCGGTGTCGGTGTCGGCGTCGGCGTCGCACAAGCTTCCCAAACAGCACAAGCACTTGTACAGCTTATGGGCCCAGTCCACTCGGCCCCCCCCTTATAATTCTCGCAAGTCAACGGCATGGGCGGGCCCCCTTCGCACCAGGTTGTCCCGTCACATTCCTCACCCGAATTGCAACTCCCGTTCCCGCAGCAGTCCTCACATTGACCAATATCCACAATAACACAATTTTCACAACCCATAATGCCACCACACAGATCACTATCATATTCATTACAAGTCAAAACAGCTAGTGAAGGACATATCAACGGTACCCCTTTGACGATCTCCTCACATTGCTCTGCGCCCTCGCAAATTCCATTCCCGCAGGGATTCGGGGTCGGCGTCGGGGTCGGCGTCGGGGTCGGCGTCGGGGTCGGCGTTGCTATGATACACGCGCTGGTATCCCAGAGACAGGCTTCGGTACAGACCAAGGTCCCGCTGCTGTATTGCGGATCGACGCTGGAACAGGTTTCGTCATCCGGGACGTAAAAAGGATCAACAGCGCTAACGTCACAATCCTCACCCTGGGCGGGTTCGTAAATCGCGTTCCCGCAGCATTGAGCGTTATTCGGATCAACCGTGACCGTATTGGACACCAGTTCGCCGCCCGGCCAGCCCCCCCAAGTCTGCACCTGGCAATCATACATTTCGGCACACCTGAACATCCCGTCATCAACGTCCTCATGGACGGTATGCTCCAGATCCCAGGCATACATAGATTTTTCACCATCCGCGGGATAATTCACAGAAAGACAATCGAGCTTGAATCGGAGCGTGGGACTCGGCCAAGGAGGAATGATCTCCGGCGGGTTAACGGTCCAATAAAACCGGGAATCGCCCCCGCCGACCGGATCGTCCTCCCAATGAAGCGTGATGCTGGCATTGTCACAGCCGCTGACATCTAGCTCGCAGTAATCCGAGCAGCCCAGGTTCCCGTAATTATAATCCGGGGTGCCGTCCTCATCGAGATCCAGGTCCGAACAGGCCGTGGCCCCACCGGGATAATCATAAACCCAGTCATTCGGATCCGCCCGGTAATCCCAGGTCAGGGGATCGGCCGGATTCACTTTGTCGTATTTCTCGATATCGCACTGTTCTTGATGCGACGGGGTAGCTCCGCCCACATAAACATCGGCCAATGGCTCCCAGAGCCCATTCAGGCAGCATTCGGGTGACCGGCGAGGGGCGGCCGAAACCGTGTTGGAACTGGTCTGACACGCGGACCAGGAATCGGTGCTGATCGTGCATTGATAAATCACATCACAGGCAAAATTATGTTCCCGGGGCGGGATATGAATCGATTGGCTGGCGAATGCATCCAGATCGCCGGTCGCAATCGTGATAACGTCACACGGATTGACCCCGTCGCAATATTCGCATTTCAGTTCGTATCCTTCTATGTCATAGGTCGCGCTGGCCGGGCTGACGGTATAGATAAACTGGCCCCAAGGGAAGGCGTAGGCTATATCACCAAAGAGGGGATCATCTTCAACCAGTTCGTAAGCCTGGCGGTAATAAAATTCCAAAGAAATGCTGACCTCGTCAAAATGAAAGCATTCGCTGGTATCAAAGGTGCAGTAATCCGCAATGGCATCCCCGTCGACATCGCCGGTGGTCTTGTCATAACAGGTCAGACTGCCGCCGTCAAAATAAACGCCCGGCCTGTCCGGGTCCTCAACATCGTCGCAGTCATTGCCCTCCAGATCCGCGCCGTCGCATTCTTCCATGGTGCCGTTGCAGTCACCGTCGCCGCAGTAGGGGCATTCGGTCGTATCAAACGTGCATCCCGCCGTGCAGGCCAGATTCCCCAGCCCGGTCCCGGGCCCGTCCAAGGGGACCGTGGTGCAGTTCTCCCCGCCGAGATCTTCCCCGTCGCAGGCCTCACTGCCCTCGACGGCGCCGTTGCCGCAGGCCTCCGTGCACCCCTCCATGCAGGCGAACTTGGCCAGCTGCATATACGGGGATTTGGCCTCGGCTGACCGGGCGGACATAAAAAAAAGACCGCTCAGGGAAAATATTGTCATGATAATGAAGACGATTTTCTTCATCATTTTTTCCTGTTTGAATAGTATCTTTAATATTTAAATTAATTTATTTTATATTACTATTCAATTTCGCGGTCTGTAAAGCACTAAAACAACTATCTGCCGGCACGGTCTTAATCCCGGCCGGGGCCCGGATCAACCCGGGCCAACGAATAGGCTCCGTTTTTATGGCGGCCGTTGGTTTTTCTCGATAAACAAATCTCCTTGTTGAAAAATCCGAACCAAAAATCCTTAACCGAAAGATCAGGGATCAAAACGGGATCAATAAAACTTGAGTATCTTGTAAATCGTGACGTCATATTTGCAGACATGGGCCTCTCTGCCGAAATCGTCCGTGCCCGCGTTGCAGCTAGCGTTATTCATATCGAAGAAGAAGTCGCCTTTCTCGCCCTTGAAATCATAATCTTGCAAAAGATATTCCCCGTCCGGGCAGTAGTTTCCGGTGGCGAAACCGAATCCGAAGACCGACGACATGCCCGAACACATGCCGTCCGGGTACTGATACTCGGTCCACCCCTCTGGGTAAGGATTCAGGCCGACGGTCATTTCGGCCGGCGACAGCTTGTTTCCGCAGGCCTCCCGTTCCTCCTGGTAAAAACAGAACGGGTGCAGATAAAAATCGTATTCCCAGGGTTTATCAATACAAATGCCCCAATAGGTCCCGAGAAACACGGAATCCTCACAGCTTTTCTCGGTTCCGTCTTCGAAAACATTGCAGCTGAAATAACCGGTGCATTGGCCCGCGGTATCATCCCAGGCGCAGACCCCGTAGGCATCGGTGATCAGATCACAGGTATCTTTTGAGAAGGCCGAGCGGCTGCATTCCTGGGTCCCGGCGCAGTCTTCGTTGATATGGATGTGGTTGCAACATTCACCGTCGGCCTGGATCTCGCAGTTAATATCGCACGATATGTTCATCGCATAATCATCATAGGCGACACAGTCGGCATCCAGCCTGGCGCGCAGGGCATCCTCCGCGGCCTGGCGCGCGGCGAAATCGAACTCGTCGCCGTCACAGGGTTCGCCGGCATCCAGGGTGCCGTTACCGCAGACGGCCGACGGAACACATTCAACCTCGCAATCGCTGTTGCAGGTGCGCGTTTCCGTGGCAGCGCAGGTCGGGGCTGATGGAGCCCAAAATCCGCCGTCGCATTCTTCCCCAGGCTCCACCCAGCTGTTACCGCATTCGTACATAAAACATCCGGTCGTGTCGATCTCGCAATCGCTGTTGCAGGCCAGGTTACCCCAGTCATACCCGAAATTGACACAGGTCAGCCCGCCGAAATCCGCGCCGTCACACAATTCCGCGCCTTCTTTGACGCCGTTGCCGCAGACCGCCGGTTCGGCGCCGACAATGCAGCCGACCTTGGCCAGTTCAAACCTGGCCTGGGGTTCAAGGGCATAGACTTGCGGCATAAAGAATAAGGCCATAAACGTGATCAATACGCTAAGAATAATCTTTTTTCTCATGTGCCCGCTCCTTCTGATGAAAGCCTTTTCATAAAAAAAAACCTGTCAAGTAAATCAAGTATAGCATATAAAATATAGAGTAGAAACACCTCCGGTCGGGTTTTCTTACTTTTTCAAGCGGTAGATCAGGTCGCCTTCGCGGCAGGCCTGCCTGACCTTGAGGCCCACCAGCTGGCCTTTCTTCGCCCTTTTGACATTCACGCTTTCGACCTGCAGGGAATCCACGGTCTGCTCGAAATGACGGGTCCCGCCCTGGATGCGGACCTTTTCCCCGACGGTAAACGGCCGGTCGGCCTGGACCACGCAGACCATGATATTCGAAAAATAATGCGTGATACGCCCGATCAGAAGGCCGGGCACCGCCGAGGGAGCGGCCGGTGGCCGCCGGGCTGGCTTTGGCGAAGCGGATTGGCGGGGCTTTTTAACCCGTTTTGAAGAAAGGGCTTTCCTGGCCCCCCCTTGTTTTTTGGGCGGGGAGGCCCTTTGGGGGGTTTTCGAAAGGCCGCGGGCCTTGGCGCGGGGTGGGGATAGGGAACGTCTCTTAGAAGGAGATTGGGGGGTTTTCGACGCGGACGATCTTGGGGGCCGTTTACGGACCGCCGTCTTTTTCGGCCGCCTTTTTCGGGAGGCAGCGGCGCTTTTCTTCCGGACCGGGGCGGATTTTGCCGGACGGCGGCGGGACGATGACCCGCGGGAACGCGGCCGGCGGACAGGACGTTTCACCGTCCGCTTGGGCGGCGATCGCCGCCCTTTCTTTTTAGCTGCCGGACGCCGCCGTTTTCGGGCGCGGGCCGGCTTCCGGCGGAATAATCCCTGCAAACCCTTGAATAATGTCTCGATCAGCGCCATAGAAAAAATGCGGTCGGACGACTGAAGAAAGGGACCTAAAGCGTAATCTGGTCGGCAATGCGGGAAACCACGGGCAGCCGCAGGGCACGGCCGTTCAGCACGGCGATCATGCCCCAGAAAGACAGTGCCAGCAGCACGAACATCCCCAGCCGGAAGACCCAGTCAAAAAGGGGAATGATATGAATGATGAAGACCCCAATCTCCCCGACAAAAATGACCAGCCCCTGCTTGCCGTGGGACAGGACAAAGGCATTGTCTTTTTTGAACACCAGCGGCAGGATACATAAAAAAGGCAGATAGGCCAGAAAGGCCAAGACCTTGCCTTCGATGATCTGGTCCTTGCGGGGGGATTTCGCTTTAGGCATGATCCGCGACTTCGATCAGGGAGTTGATATCGCCGAAAGAGTTCCTCTCCTGCTGGGGATTGTCCGGATCCTCGCGCCAGTTTCCGTCGACGATGAACTGATATTTGTAATGCCCGGGCTTAAGCGGGATCGAGACGATCCAGCGGCCGTCCTCGGGCTGCATGCGGCAGCGTTCTTCCAGCGACCAGTCGTTAAAACTCCCGGTCACATAAACCGATTGCGCGCCCGGGGACTTGAGCGCAAACGTGGTCATGACCATATCCTGAGCTGCTTCGCGGACCAGATCCTGCATCTTGTCCGACATCCCCTGAAAGACTTGGTCATTATCGGCTGCCGCGGCCGCATCCGTTTCTGATGCGGTCTCGGCCGGTCTTTCGCCGATGGAGGGCTGCGCGACGGTCTCTTCCGTCTCAACCTTTTCAAGCGCGATGATCTCTTTGGCCAAAGCGATATAATCCTTGGACCCGCGGCAATATTTGTCGTAAGAAAGCACGGTCATGCCCATAACAGCCGATTCCTTGAGCTTGACGTTAGTATGGATCATCGTGTCCAGCATCGCGTCCGGGAACCGTTCGCGGATCTTGGACAGCATCGAAAAAGAATGGCGCAGACGCGAGTCGAACATCGTTACCAGGATGCGGCAGATCACGGGGTGATTCAGCCGGTCACGGATCAGATGGACGATATCCATCAAATGGTCCACCCCCTGGATCGAAAAACGGCTGGTCTCGACCGGGACCGTGATCTCGTCCGAGGCGCGGATGGCGTTGATGGTCAGAAAGCCCAGGCTGGGCGGGCAGTCGATCAGGATATAATCATACCGGTCGCGCACGGTCGCCAGCACCTCGGTAAGTTTCAGCTCACGGCCGATCTCGTCGGCCAGTTCCTGTTCGAGGGTCCCCACGAGGACATTGGCCGGGACGAGATCAAACGTCTCGGTGGAGGTAATAATATTGTCGAGTTTTAATTTGCGAGGGGTCAGACGGGAGATCACGTTATAGATGCTGTCGCGGCTTTCGCAGTTGAGCCCGAGGGTGGCATGGGCCTGGGGATCGAGGTCCAGCAGCAGGACCCGCCGTCCGTTCTGGCTCAGGGCCGCCGCCAAATTAATGGTCGTGGTCGTCTTGCCGCAACCGCCTTTCTGATTTGCGATCGAAATGATTTTCATATTCTGTCTCCTCGCTGGATAGATCCGGTTAACTCGAGAAACATATATCGTCAATCAGGACAATGCCTTTTTTCTTATCGGCATTCCAGGACTCCAGGATGAACGAGACCTCCGCGATCCCGCCCCAGTCCGCGATCTGGTCGAATTCCGCAAACGGCACGCTCATCTTTTTCCAGCCGAGATGGACATCGTCAATAAAAACGGAATCGATCTCGTTCTTGCGGTTCCTTATCTCGACGCGTATGATGCCCGGCGTGCCTTCCTCCAGGCCGCGGACGGAAAACTGCAGCTTGCGGTATTTGGCCGCGTTGACCGGCGGCACGCTGAGCGTGAAGGATTTGACCGGAGGATAGGGATGATTCAAATTATACTTGATGCGGATCGGGCCCTTGTTCAACGTGAAGATGACCTTGTCGCGCAAAAGATCATCGCGGCGCTTAAGAAAGGCCGTGAGGCCCCAGATCGAACTGGTGAAGATGATCAGCGTCAGGAAAATATTGACAACCAGCCAGGCATTCAGCTGTTTCTTTTTCCGTTCCTCGCCCTGGTTGCGTTTGCCGAGGTAAACCTTGGCGAGGTGATCATAGATATCGTCGCGGCTCATGAAATAAATCCGTGGCTTGTGGGATGTTCTTAAAAGTCAAACGTTTATGTTTCTATCATAACAAATAATTTATTAAATCAAAATATTATTTTGAATTTTTTGAAAAAATTTTTGGCGTTTTCCCGTCGGGAGGAAAATCGGGAGGGGAAATAATAACGGCAGGCCGAAGGATTACAGGACTAATAAGGATCTTCTCATCGGCATAAAACAACAAGCCCTGTTCCCCAAAAGGGAACAGGGCTTGTTATCAAACAATGAACCGAATACAATTAAAACTTCACGAGACAGTTCATCAGGAACTGTTTGGCAGCGTTACGGTTTTCAGAATCGCTCAATCTGAAAACACTGCCCGGGAAAAACCAACCCACGCTCGCGCCGAGCTGAACGTCTTCGGTGTAGTCATAGGTCAGGTCGATGTCAAACTCTTTCCCGAGATGCGACGCATCGGCCTTGGAATCGATATAGCCGGTTACGTTAGCCGTGCTGGAATCCGGCTGATTCAAGGCGACGTGGTTGTCTTCGTCATACTGTCTCTCCAGCCACAGGCTGGCCAGGCTGACCTTGGCGGTCACATCCTCGATCGGGACGGCCGAAAGGCTCAGCTCATGGATGATGAAGTTCGACATGCTGAACAGCGTGTTGTAGATCTTGCCGCCAGCCTGATTTTCATACAGCGGATCCCAGGCGGTATAATAACCGGAATCGTCGTTATTCATGCTGTTGTCACCGGTGGCCTTGGTAAAACCATACATGGCTACCGGAGCATACTCTTCCAGGATCGGCAGCTGAAAGCTGGCCAGGGCCTGAACGATATGGGCTCTTCTTTTTCTGGCAATACCCGAACCCAGATCTTTGTTCCCGGTCTGCATGGCCCATTCCAGCTGCAGGCTCAACCTTTCGGTCGGGCTGATGGCGCCGCGGAGACCTTTGACCAAAATGGTATCGGCCTTGTCGCCGAGTGTATCCTGGCTAGACTTATCCACCTTCTTCCAGATATAGGCTTCCATCATGGAATCCATATCATCGCCGAACTCATAACTGGCGTTGATACCGTAAAGCTTGGCATCGTCTTCCGTGGTGGCCAAAGTTGTGTGGCCAGGATTCAATTCCACGAAAGCCAATTCAACGGTCAACGGATTATAATCCAGGATCGCCCGGACAGCGTCAAACGCCGACTGCTTGGACATATCCTCAGCCACATTGTTGAGTCCCGAATCACCAGGAGCCGCATTGTTCGGGCCCGCGGAATCGATGATCAGGCTGTTGCCATAGCGGAAATCCTGACGGCCGATGACCACGGTCAGCGGCGAATACAGCATTTCCCTTAAGGTGACATAGGCCAGGTTGAGGTCGATGTCGGTCGAGGATGTCGTCGCGGTACCGTTCCACACTCTTTCGTTGATCAGCGCAACGGTTGCGGCCACGTTGTCGGTGAGATCGGCATCCACTCTTAATCTGGTTTGGGTGATAAAGAGGGACTGGGCCTCATCGCTGTTGTCGCTGTTCAGACCAAAATCAAAATTGGTCCTGTACAGGTAGCTCGATTCGACATCACCGCTGACCTTGATGTTCTGCACGCTGGCGTAAGCCGGCATGGCGAACAAGGCGACTGCCAACAGTGATAATAGAATTTTCTTCATTTAGATTCTCCTCCAAAGTTGAGTCAACAAAATTGACTTGTATTTATATGAACTAGAGATTGGTCTAGGGGATTACTTCGTTTAGACCAGTATTTGATGATTCCCGACTAAATTATGTGCATCCCTCCTTTCCGCGTCAGATTGAAATCATCACTGGGTGGTGAGTAAAGGCTTATTTTATCCGCATAAACTAGAATATTCTCACACAGGCCCTTCCGGGAGTCAAATATTTTTTACATAAATTTTTCCGGCTGCTAAAAACCCAATATTTTGAAATCGTTAGGATATCCTGAGTCTGCCCCAAGCCTCTTTATCGTCGAGAAAACGCCGCAACCTTTATCCGCCTCCCGCGGGGGGCCTCCGGGTAAATGAATGCGGCTTGGGGGATTTCCGGCTTCGCGGGACAGGTTCGCCTGTCATTTCATATTGATTTACCAGAGGCCCCTTGCGGGGCCTCTGGTAAATCAATGCGCCTGGGTGGATTCGAACCACCCACGCCGGCCTTAGGAGGGCCGCGCTCTATCCATCTGAGCTACAGGCGCATATTCACAAAGACAGGTAACCAACTGTCTTTAAACCATTTTCATCGCGGGTCCATTTCAAACGCAACAAAAATGAAAGGACAGCCGTCCAGGCTGTCCTTAATATAAATGTGAATATTAATACTCTAAAATGGTGGAGACCGGAACCCCTTTGAGCTTATTTTTACCCTTAAGAAAGGTCAGATCAATCAAAAAGGCTACCCCAACGACACGGGCCTTAAAGGATTTGACCAATTTGGTCACAGCGGCAGCCGTACCTCCCGTGGCCAAAAGGTCATCCACGATCAGGACCCTTTTCCCGCGCGTCACCGCATCTATATGCATTTCAAGGGTATCGGTGCCGTATTCAAGCGAATAGGTGACCTTCTTGGTCTTATAGGGCAATTTACCTTTTTTGCGCACAGGGACAAAACCCGCCCCCAGTTTATAAGCCAAGGCCCCGCCAAAGATAAAACCCCGCGACTCTATCGCCACCACCGCATCAATCTTTTTGCCCTTAAACCTTTTGGCCATGGCATCCACAGACCGGCGAAACGCGCCCGGATGCTGTAACAAGGTCGTAATATCGTAAAAAAGGA